>JACQGJ010000129.1 GCA_016199605.1 Armatimonadota bacterium
CGTGCCGTTCCTGCCGGGCGATACGTTTCGTTCCTACCGTGACAGGAACGGCACGGCGACCGTTCCCTACCCGTGGCTGCGAGGTTGGCGACATCAGAATAGAAAATGCACACGCGGCGTTGTTCCACCGAACTCCCCCCTCCTCCGTCGCAACAAACCTTGGTATATGGTCATCACCTCATGAGGAACCCCAACGGAAAGGAGGTGAACACACAATGGTCAAACGACTGGTGAGAGAAGAGGAAGGTCAGACGCTGGTTGAATACGGGCTTCTTGTGGCCTTGATCTCGCTCGTAACGATCGCGATCCTGACCCTCCTCGGCACCAAGATACGAAACTTGTTCGTTACTGTCAACAGGAGCATTACGTCAACCACGTAAGGTGCTTCATCGAATTGCCAAAACCGGATTGGCTCTCGAAGCACCGACATCTTTCGAAAGACATGCCAAAGTCAGCCGACCTGACGTCGGGTCGGCTGATGCCGTTCTGTGGTAGCAGTTTCCCGCCGCATGACAAGAGGCGGGGTCCATCCTGGTCTGTGGAGGTATCCGTCATGATTGCGAGACGATGCCTGATTTTGCTTGAGAAGTTCTTCAGTTCATTCTGGTTCTGGTTGCTGTTGATGGTGGGCGCTGTGCTGCTGGTAAAGCTGGCAGCACACGTTCCGAAGAGTGGGGGATGTTTCATCATCTCAACCGGATAAGCGAATCGCCGAAACGTTATCTTCCTTCGGTTGCGGTGGCGACCCATCGCGTCAACAATCCTTTGTTCCAGGCAGCAGACATACCGCAATGGCCGCAAGGGCAAACAACGCGGCGCTGCAGAAGTAGGGCGCGGTAGGGCCGAATCTCGCCCACGCTTCGCCCCCCACGATCGGGCCGAGGCAGAACCCAACACCCCGCGCCGCGTTCATTATCCCCATCGCCAACCCCTGCTTGTCGACGGGAGCCAACACGCTCGTCTCTCCGAGCCACGCCGGCACTCCCCAGGCATACGCCGTTGCCAGCACCCCGATGATTGCCATGACCGGCCAAAGGTTCCGCAAAAACGGGACGACACACATGCCGACGGTGCAAATCGCGAGCGAGACCCGGATGGCGAGGAGTTTGCCGAATCTGTCGGAGATCCGGGATAAGGGGAGTGAGATCAGACCAACCGTCAGCACGGGAACGAAGAAGGCGAGGCTCATCTCGCGCTCCGTGAATTTCAGAAAGTGTTTCGCGTAGACCGGGATCAACGGGGCCGGCAGCGTGACGCCGAATTGCAGGATGATATAGGTCAACACCATGACCAGCAGCACCGGGCGCTCACGCAGGAGACCGACGGCCTCGTGAAGCGTTTGAAGAGGTTTGCGTGTCGCCTCGCTCTGGTGGGCTGGGGCGTTCACTCTGCGAGGAGGCAGCGCCACAACGCACAGAATAGAGACGAGAACGAACAGAGCGACAGAAGCAAGGAAGGGAACCCGGTTTGATCCGGTCACTGACACGAGGTACAGTCCGGTCGGAGGTCCAAAGGCCAACCCAACCATGCGGCCGGTGCTGAGGACACTCATCGCGGTCGCCCGGTCACGCTCCTCCGTCACCTCGCCTGCGAGAGCGTTCAGGGAAGGCCAGAGCGCCGCCGCTCCCATCCCGTCGATGATGCGCACCGGAACGAACAGCAACGGCGACTTCAGCAGGTACATCAGAAAGGGGGAACACCCGGCAAGGGCCGCGCCCCAGATCGCAACAGGCTGTCTCCCCTTCCGGTCGCCGAGGCTTCCCATGATCGTGTGGAATACGGTCTCCGTCACTGCAAAGGTCGCCACCGAGTAGGTCACCAGCTTCACGGTTGCCAGATTCCCGGCAGCGAAACGGACAACTTCGCCGAAAGTATCGACCAGAAAGAGGGGGAGAGTCGCGAGAAGGAGACCAAACCCGAACTCGCCGAGGAACGAAATAATCCCGAGGAGAGCCAGCAGGGGGTATTTGCGGAAGATGTTGAGATAGGCGCGGTGTGCGAGCTGCTTGAGGTTCACGATGGCGTTGAGTGCGGTTCTGCTCCTCTGAGGCTACCGGCGAGGCGCCGTTTGCAGGCCCCTGCCGGAAGGAATGCGGGAAGCCGTCTCACGACGGGTCTTCCGGCACGGCCGCCCCAAGCTTCCTCAATTCCTCCTGTGCCGGCCGGAACTTGGGATCAAGATCCACCGCGTGGATAAACTCCTCTTTGGCGTCCTCCGGTCGTTTCATGTCTCGCAAGACGATCCCCAGATGATAGTGTATCTCCGCGACCTTCGGCTCGAGCCGCTTCGCCCGCGCCAACTGCTGCCGAGCCTCCTCGTATTGTCCGCGCCGATAGTAGATCCATCCCAGGCTGTCCACAAAGGAACCAAGCTTGGGTTCAGCCTTTACGGCTTTCTGGATCAAGGCGAGGGCCTCGTCGAGGTTCTTGTTGTGGTTGGCCAGGAAATACCCCAGGTTGTTCTGTGCTGTGGGGTTTCCGGGTTCCCTTTTGAGAAGCAGGCGGTAATCCTCCTCCGCCTTCTCGACTTCCCCGAGCTTGTCGTGGAGGTCGGCTCGGGCGTTGATCAGCCCTGTGTTTTTCGACTCCCGAATTGACTTCACCCGCTCAAGACAGGCGGAGGCCTTTTTCCATTCCTGATCTCTCAGGTAATACTGCGCCAGTATGAGATTCGCTTCCGGGTGTTCAGGGTCGAGTCGGACGGCGCGGATCAACTCCTTCCGGGCGCGGTCGTCCTCGCGCTTGCCCTGTGCCACGAGGGCCCGGTTGTAGTGAACCGACGAGAGGTACCGCGCTTGCGCCTGTCCTATCTTGGAGCATCCGCACGAGAGGAACGCGGGAAGTCCTACGATGCAGAGGAGTCCGGCCCGAAGACACTGGGCAAGCCCTCGCTTGCGTGTCACTCTGTCAACCCTCCCCTACCCCGTCTGGGATCGACGGTCTCCAACAGAGACTCCACCGCGGCCCGGATTTCCTGCATGCACGACTGATAGACTTCCCGGCTCCCCCCGACCGGATCATGGATGTCCATGTCCAACGGAGCGTTTGGCTCCATCTCGAGAATCTCACGGACGAGTGGATTGTCGGGCACGTTCTCCTCTGAAAACTCTCGCGCAGCGAACGCAGCCTGGTGGGCGTATTCCTTCAGTGCGAAAACTCGGGACTGAACAAACGGGTACCGCGCAACGATCTCTTCTTTCTGATAGGTAGTCATGGTCAGGATCAGGTCGGCTTCTTTGATGAGGTGTAGCGAGAGAACTTGCGTGTGATGGTCGGAAATATCGATCCCCTCCGCCAGCATCACGTTGACCGCCGAAGGGTCCGCGGGCATCTCCGGCGTAGCTGCCAGTCCCGCGGACGACCAGCGGACCGATCGCGCGAGCACACCCCATTCGACGGAGAGCTCTCGACCGAGACCCTCGGCCATGGGACTGCGACATGTATTGCCGGTACAAACGAAGAGGATTTGCATCATTCAAACCTCCAGCTCTGCAGAAGCGTCGGACAGGTCGGGTAGAAATTGGCGAAGGGTCTCAGCAGAGACCGGCCCTTTCCTCAGGATCAGGGGAGGGTCCCGCGTCACATCGACGACCGTGGAGGAGACCCCCTCCCTGCACCGGAACTCCGGGACCGCATCACCGTCCACGATGTAGTCTACCGTGCCATCGAAGGCGGCGCAAGCTTCCTCCCCGGTGGTCGCCGGCGACTGGCCTGACCGATTGGCGCTGGTCATCACGAGAGGAAAGCCGCACATCCTCAGCAGACACGAGGTCACGGGATGGGCCGGCACTCTCACTCCTACAGTGGACTTGCCGCCTGTCACCACCGTGGGAACCTCATCTTTCTTCTTTAGAATGACTGTCAGCGGACCCGGCCATAGCTTCTTCAGCATGGACTCAATTTCGGGAGTGAGATCGGACACCCACCGGACCACCACCGAAACCTCAGCTACCTGAATTGGCAACGCCGCTTGCCCGCTGCGGCCTTTGAGGGCGAAGACCTTCCGCACGGCGGCTTCGTCCAGGGCGTTGGCTGTCAGACCAAACACTGTCTCCGTAGGGACAAGGGCAAGCCCTCCCGCTGTCAGCGCCGACACAACTGGCGTCAAGGCAGTCCTCAACCATTCGTCTGAAGGGGCCACTTCCCCGGAATGCTTGCGCACCGCGGGAGCTTGCAGACGCAGGACGCGTGTCATGTGTCCCTCCGGGCAACGACGCACCGATCTATTTTGGCCAGGTCCTTGATAGTCTCCATTGACACAAACCCGGCATCACGCAAGACCCTCGTGATTCGTTCGGTCTGCCCTACTCCGATCTCGCACACGAGGGACCCTTTCTCTTTCAGAAACTCCGGCGACTGTGCAGCCAGAAGGCGGTAGTGGGTCATTCCGTCCTCCCCTCCATCCAAGGCTACCCGCGGCTCAAACTGGCACACCTCAGGCTGCAGCGAGTCTATGTCCGCCGTCGGAATGTAAGGCAGGTTCGAGACGATGAAGTCGAAGGTCAATCCCGGCGAGGATTCCCCCGTCAAGGGCTCCAGAAGGCTGCCATGCAGAAAAGTGATGCGCGACGTAACTCCCTGCGCTCGGGCGTTCTCCCGTGCGACTTCCAGAGCTTGTGCGGAAACGTCGGTAGCGACTACGTGTGCCTCGGGAAGGTAGTGCGCCAGGCTGATCGCAATTGCTCCGCTGCCGGTGCCGACGTCCAGAAGACGCGGTGAGTCAAGGAGTCGGCAACGCTCAATCACAGCCTCCACCAGGGTCTCGGTGTCGCAACGCGGAATCAACACAGAGGGATCCACCTTCAGGGAGAGTCCCATGAACTCCTGCTGAGCAGTGATGTATTGTAGCGGTTCATGGCGTGACCGGCGTTCTACCAGCGCCCGCAAGAGTTCCCCGGTCTCTTCCTCAACCTCCTCGTCCAGGTTGATGAGAACCTCCACTCGCTTGAATCCGGTGACGTGTCCGACCAGAATCTCAGCGTTGAGCCGCGGGTTGTCGAGACCCGCTGCACGGAAGTCTCGGATCGCTCCCTCCAGCAAATCGGAGACTGTGACGACCGCAGGCATGGCTGTCAGTTCTCTGTCGCCCGAAGCATGACTTCTTTGGCGTGGTTCTGCAGAGCTTCGATCATGTCGTCGATAGCTCCATCCATGAAGGAATCAAGCGCATAGAGAGTCACTCCGATGCGATGGTCCGTCACGCGGTTCTGGGGGAAATTGTAGGTTCTGATCTTCTCGCTGCGGTCGCCACTGCCAACCAGCTCCCGCCGATCTTTCGCGATCCTGGCATCCTGTTCCTGCTGCTTCAACTCGAGAATGCGTGACCGCAAAATCCGCAGAGCCTGCTCGCGGTTCTGGAGCTGCGAGCGCTCGTTCTGGCAAGCGACAGCGATGCCGGTGGGCTTGTGGATTATACGGACCGCAGTCTCGTTCTTCTGCACGTTCTGTCCACCGGCTCCGGAAGAGCGAAAGGTATCGATCTCCAGATCATTGGGGTCGAGGTGTACGTCGACGTCTTCCGCTTCAGGCAGGACGGCTACCGTCGCTGCGGAAGTGTGAATCCGTCCGCTCGCCTCGGTGGCCGGCACCCGCTGCACTCGGTGGGGGCCGCTTTCAAACTTCAACTTGCTGTAGGCACCGTTCCCCACGAGCCGAACGATGATCTCTTTGGTGCCTCCCATATCTGCCACACTGTGACTCATCGCCTCCAGTTTCCACCCCTGTCCTTCCGCGTAGCGTGAATACATCCGGAGCAAGTCGGAAGCAAAGAGCGCCGCTTCTTCGCCGCCTGTACCGGCCCGGATTTCCATGATCACGTTGCGCGCATCGTTGGGGTCCTTCGGCAGGAGCAAAGTCCTCAAATCATTCTCGAGACGATCCCTCCGCTCTTCAAGCTCGGTTGCCTCGTCCTGGGCCATTTCGCGTAGCTCCGGGTCCTTCTCGTCGCGCAGGAGCACTCTGGCCTCCTCCAACTGCTTCGCCGTCGACTGATACTCTCGATACTTCCCGACAATCTCCTCGATCTGAGAGCGTTCCTTGGCGACCTTCTGGAACTCCCGGTGATTCCCGGCAATCTCCGGATCGCTCATACTGGAAGTCAGTCGGTCAAACTGCTCCTCGATCTGGCTCAGTTTCTCAAACAAACTTGTGACTCCTCTTTAACGGTTCTTTCAGGCCGGGGAAAAGGCGGTGGCTGCAAGTCCGAGTGAAGGGGGTCCGGACCTTTCCGCCTGCTCCTTCGGAAGCTGAGCGGATTTGCCTATCAGGCGGGAACCGGCTCGGCTCTAACCGCTGCGACGGATTCCTCCGCAGGTGCTTCCTCCATGTTGAGCACGGCTTCCATGGCCTTGATAGCGACTTCGATCTGCTCGTCGTCGGGAGGACGAGTGGTCAGTCTTTGGAGGAATAGCCCAGGTCCCATGAGCACCCGGACGACAGTACTACTCTGATGTGAGGCTGTGAACTTGATGAACTCGTAAGAGATCCCCGCGATCACAGGCATCAAAGCGATGCGGGAGGCAACCCGATACAGGAGGTCGTCGTTCCATCCCAGGAAACTGAAGACGATGATGCTCACCAGCAGCACAACAAAAACGAAACTCGTTCCGCAGCGCGGGTGTGCAATCGGGAAATCCCTGGCCACCTCCACCTTCAGGGGTTTCCCCTGCTCGACCGTCCAGACCACTTTGTGCTCCGCCCCGTGATACTGAAAGACGCGGCGGATATCCTTAAGCAGACCGATGACGGATACGTAGACCAGAAAGATGACCAGTCGCAGGAGTCCCTCGGTCAGGTTGAGCTGAATGGGTTTGTTCCTCAGGGGGCGAATCAGATCGGCCCCGAGGTTCGGCAGTACCACGAATAGACCGATCCCCAGCAGGAAGGCGGCAATCATGGTCAGCGCTATGGCCCCTCCCCCGATTGTAGATTCAGAGGAGGAAGCTCCCGAACGGTTCCGTTGCTTCCTTCCTTTGCCCGACTGGCTCCCGTTCTCCTTGCCGCTCGTCTTCGTTGCTGCATCGGACATCGTAACTTCCGCCGAGAAGTTCAAGGCCCGCATCCCAAGATTGAGTGCTTCAAACAGAGCGAAAATCCCGCGGACCAATGGTTTGTTGAGCCACTTATAGCGGGCCAGGAGCGAACGAACCGGCTCGCGCCGCACGACCACCTCACCGTTCTCACGTCGTACAGCCACTGCCACGTAATGGGGACTGCGCATCATGACGCCTTCAACAACGGCCTGTCCTCCCAGAAAAAACGGCTGCCCCATTATGTCTCCCCAAGCTGAACAGTGGAGATCACCTCTCCACCGGAAAGGTCACTTCCATGCCTTCCTTTTACCTGTTGCCATTCTACATGAATGGCGCGAAGTTGACAATGAGAC
>JACQGJ010000128.1 GCA_016199605.1 Armatimonadota bacterium
CCTGCCGAGCCACCGCGGCGCCGAAATTCGGCTCAGCCGGAGCTTCGCCCTCCCTTTCGGGCGCCATGCTGGAGGGCTTTCCACCCGAATACGGTTGTAGTATTAAGGGTCTGCCGGGACCCGCTTCACCCACAAAACTCAGGGGCAGCCCCAAGACCGCGGGACTGCCCCGTTTCTCGATATAACATGAGCTTTCTGAGCATGTCGGTTCCCCACAACGCCCGGACTCGCAGAGTCCGCGGGTCCCGAATTCTCCGATCTACCGACTTGCTGCCGGTGGTATCGGGGGGGGCGGTGTTCCGGAAGATCCTTCCGTCGCTCCGCCGGGGGATTGCTCACCGTCGCCAGCGGCCGGGGGCGTTTCCCCTGTGCCAGGCGCGGGAGCGGTAGTAGACGGCGCTGTCGCCGCGCCACCTTCCGTGGGCGCGGTTCCTGCGCCGGACTCTGGACCCGGCTGCGGCGTTCCCGACCCGGGCTGCGGCGCCGTTTGGTTGACGTCAAGGTGGACGTCGATTCCCATGTCTCTCATCTTCGTGGCAACCGCGTCCACGCTGTCTTTGGTATTTTCAGCCAGATTCCCCAAGCCATCCATGGCGATACCTATGCCTGAGATGAGATCATCCAGCCTGGTCCGTTCCTCTTCGTCACCGACTACCTTCTGGGCCCGCTGGCAAACGGTGAGTACATCCTCCAGTTTGCTCTTCGCTTCCCCGTAGTTGTTGGACTGCATGGACTCAATGACTCCATCCATCATGGGGCCTGCATCTTTGAGGTTCTCCTTCACGTACTCTTTGGAGGTCCTGACGAATTCCTCGTCCTCCTTTTTGTCGACCACGCTGTAGGCTGCAATGCCGATCACGGCACCCAGGATCATGGCGATCATGGCGCCAAACGGTGATAGTTTTCGCTTGGCCGGGCCAGAGGTCTGGCTCGTGCCAGAGGGGGTTGCAGAGGTTCCTTGTTCCTCGCTCATGTGTTCACCTCCTTTCAGTAGCTGCGTTCAGTCAATGGGTAACGCGGGGATCTCTTCCCCGGTCTTACAGCTTGAAAAGCTCTTTCGCGTTTTTGTAGAACATCCGTTCCTTCTGCTGCACCGAGATATTGGCATCTCGCACCATGCCGGCGACGAAGGCCGGATTGATGAGTGTCAGATCACTGCCGAAGAGCACCCGGCGGTCGCCCATCTTGTCGATGGCGTAGTGAATCTTGTCGCGATCGGCGAGCGTCGCACACGGCTCGAGGAAAAGGTTGAAATGCTCGGCAGCCTGCTCTACTCCGTCTTTCCAGGCATTGCCTCCCATGTGGCCCATGATGAAGTTCAGGCTCTGGAACTCCTCGACGACTGCAAGGAGCTGCTCCACCTGTTGAGAGCCAAAGCAGTGGATGAGGATTGGCTTATCGTACCGCCGGCAAGCATTGAAGCACTCGTTGGTTTCCGGAGCGTTGATGGCGACCCCTGTGTACTCAGTATGAAACTTGACTCCCACGAAGTTCTCTTTGTAGAGGTATTTCTTCAGTTCCTCCAGAGAGGCTTCAATGTAATTCGGGTTGATGGTGACATAGCCCAGGAGCCGTGGTTGACCGGCGATTGCCTCGGCGAGAAGCTGGTTCCCCTTCACGAAATCGTGAACAATCGCTTCCGCCGAGGAGAGAAGGCATTTCTCGATATCGAAGCGCTCGAGGATTCCGTTAATGTCCGCGACCGACGCCATTCGCGTCGCGAAAGGAAAAACTCCCCAATGAGCATGAACATCGATGACTGGCAAGGTTAACTCCTACCTCGGATACTCGTTAAGGTCGATTCCCGACCTCAACTAATATACGCTATGATTTCGCCGACAAGAGATTTCGTATGTTTCCAACCAGGACCTGAGTCTTCTGCTCCTCCGTAATCGTCGCCGCTGATACAGACAGATACGAGCTGGAAAAGTAGCGAAGCGGAGAGTAGGAGCCAAAGATCAGCCGATCCGCGCCCACCTCGGAAGTGAGTACCTCAATCGCATCGGGAGAGTTCAGCAAGTGAGTCTCCAGGTACAAGTGAGTGTGGGCCTTCATCACGCAGATCGCCTCACCAAGATTCAGGTAGTTAACGTCAGTCATGATGACAGGCGTCTGGTGGAGGGCGA
Organism: Armatimonadota bacterium; assembly: GCA_016199605.1. GTDB lineage: Bacteria > Armatimonadota > Abditibacteriia > CG2-30-59-28 > CG2-30-59-28 > JACQGJ01. The sequence continues at coordinate 2,127 of JACQGJ010000128.1, forward strand.
TCATATCGGCCAGTTGTGTCGCATCTCCTAACTTGGCGGTGGTGATCATGACCGGACGGTTCAACTCGTTCAGCTTGGCGAGAATATCATGGAGGGGAGCGAAGTCCAAGGGATACCCCTGCAATTCAGGGAAAAGGCGGAAGAGCAGGAACCCTTGCTGGGCACGCTTCTCCACCTCCGCCAGGCAATCGATGTATTGGCGGGGGTCCACGGTCGCAACGGGAACGAGCCCCGGGTGTTTCTGACCCAGGGCAAGAGTCTCATCATTGCCCGCGCGGAAATCGTAGAAGATCGCAGTGGTCGACACCGTGAGGTACCGCGCGACTCCGGCTTGCTGCATGAGTCGTGCGAGGGTGTCTGGCGAGATGTCCGTCTGCCTTCGGGCCCAGAATCCGCAGATTGTGTTGGCATCAATGATCGGCCGTTGACTCGACACCGTGCTCTGACTCCGTTCGCTTGTTTTCAGGAAGGACCCTTGTCGAGGTGACCCGAGCTACGGCGTTGTCGAGCAGCCCTTGTTCACGGGGTCCTTGCTGATGGCCCCGAATTATAAGGCATGACGAATTCGTAAGTCAACTTAGTGTGCATTATCCAAAGTGAGGTTTGCCTGTCGTAGTGAACGGTCGCCGCGCCGTTTCTCGTAGCGGGAGAGAACGCCACGGCGAGCGTTCACTACAATGGA
>JACQGJ010000127.1 GCA_016199605.1 Armatimonadota bacterium
GCCCTCAACCACCTGCCCGACGATTGCCGGTCGTTGCTCGCGGCGCGGTATCTTCAGGAACTCTCCTACGAAGAGATCGCGCACGCACTGCAAACGACCGTCAACAACGTCCGGGTCAAGTGCAGCCGGGCGAAGGCGCAACTGCGCGCGCTGGTGAAACAGACCGAGCTCGCCAGCGCCGCGGTGGCGGCCGGCGGCAATGTCTATCAGGAAGGAGGATTGAAATGAACACACCCGGAAGCAGCCGCAATGAGCGAGGACCGTGCAGTGACCGAGTCGACGTCCTCTCCGCCCTGCTCGACGGCGAACTCTTATCGGAAGACGCCGACCGGCTTCGAGTCCACCTTGAAGTCTGCACCGGTTGCCGCGACTATTCCACGGCCCTCGAACGCGACCATGCCCTCTTCGCAACTCGTTTCTCGACCATCCAGGCCCGCCCCGATTTCACGGAGCGGGTGATGGAAACGATCCGGTCAAACCCGGAAGAGGAGGTCGAAACGATGAGTACGATTACAGAAGCTCCGGTTGAAGACAAGGAAGCGAAGACCGAACCCAGGTCCGACGCCCAGAAGGTCATTACGGGCAGGGACATCTTCAGGAAACCCAGGAGGCGTATCGCGTGGGTTGAGGCGTTCGTGTCTCTGTGCCTTTGTGGCGTGGTGCTAGCCATCATATTCCCGGTGTTCAGCAGGGCCCGTGAGAAAGCAAGAGCCGCCTCATGCCAGTCGAACCTGAAACAGATCGGGTTGGCGTTTCTCATGTTCGAGCAAGACAAGGGGTGTTTGCCCAATGGTTCGAACTGGATGTCCGATTTGATGCCCTATATCAAGAACTCGCAGATACTAATCGATCCGTCAGGCATTGGCCAGAACCGCGGATACGCCATGAACCCGGCCATGAGTGGCCGACGCCTCCGTGATATCGCCAATCCTGCCGAAACGGCCCTTGCCTACGACGCAGAGAACGGGAGAGTCTCCTACCGCCACAGCGATGGCTGCAATGTAGCCTTTGCCGATGGGCACGTGAAGTGGATATCGAAGCGTGACGCGGAGAAGCTTGGACTCGGGTCATATTATCTCAACCTGCTACCAACCGGCGGCACGAGTCACACCGTGCAGAACGCGGCGGCGTTGGGACGGCAAGTTGGGTATCAAGCCAATCTCTCTTTGGAGACCAGGAGCGTTGACGCGGCTGTGGCGAGGATCGAGACCACCGTCGATCAACTCGGCGGATTCCTGCTTCAGTCTTCGGTCCAATCAAAAGGTCAATCAGGTTACATGGGTACTCTCGTCGCTCGCGTGCCGCGCCACAACTTCATCGAGGCAGTCCGAACCATTGCCGCCGTCGGACGGCTGAAGCGCCGGGAGGTCGTGGGCCAGGACGTGACCGAGGAGTACGTCGCAGCGAGCCAGAACGCGGGTGAGACGTTCGAGCGGACGACGAGACTGGAGCGGGCGAAACCACGTCGCCTCTCGCAGAACTTGGCGCTCGAAAAGGAACTCCACCAGGTCGCCACGCACCGCACCGAAGCTCGGAGAGAATTGAGCCGCATCAGCGGCATCGCCGAGCTGGCCACCATCGCCGTTAGCCTCTTCGAACCTGTCGTCGTTCCGACCATTCCTCCAGCATTTGCAGCGGCAAAGAAACTCGTCGTGAAGGTCGCTTACCACGGATACATCACCCTCGGCTGTCTGCTCATCTGTGCCCCGCTATGGCTCCCGGTGTTGGGAGGTTGGTGGGTGTGGAAGCGACGGCAGCGACAGGTCGTCGCGCCGGCGTAAAAAGAGAAAGGAGAATGAAATGAGAACTCAACGTGGAATCAATGCAGGCGAGGCTTTGGCATGGATTCTCGCGGCGCTGGTGTTCGGTGCCATCGCTGTAGCGGTTCTCTTCCCGGTGTTTGCACGGCGACCCGAAGGCCAACGTCCGAGTTGTCAAGGCAATCTCAAGCAGATCGGCACGGGCTTCAAGATGTATGAACAAGACTACGGCGCATGGCCACCGGAGCCTGGGTGGGTGACCACACTTCAGCCATACATGAAGAGCCCGCACCTTTTCGTCTGTCCGAGCGAACCCAAACTAAGTCCCGGCTACGCCATGAATCCGGCAATGGGCGGCCAAAGCATGAAGCACCTCCCAGAGCCGGACGGCACAGTCCTGTCTTACGACGCGAGGAATGGGAAGCTCTGCTTCCGGCATAGCGGAGGGTGCAACAACCTGTTTGGGGATGGACATGTGAAGTGGCTCAGACCCAACGCGGCGGAAGCTTTGCTGAAAGAAGGGCGCCGATGAGTCGTCATCTCCTACCTGGCCGTACGCGCCGTCCAGGATGCGGGTCGTGGGGGAGGCGGCATAGCCAGGTAACCAAGCCGGCTTCGGAGGAGAAAGGAGAACAGAATGAAACCTCACAAGTATTGCGCACCAGGTAACGTCGTTGGCTGGCTGCTTTTCACCTTGTTCACTGGTCTTGTTGTGGTCGCGATCTTGTTTCCCATGTTTGCAGGATCCTGCCCCCCGGACCGCAGGAAGATTGTCTATTGTCAATCGCAGATGAAGCAACTGGCGCTGGCGATCAATATCTATGAAAGCGAAAATGGACATCTGCCCGACCCGGGACAATGGGAGAGGAAGATTCGTGGCTATCTCAAGAATGAGCAACTCCTTCACTGCCCCAAGCAGGACGACGCCAATCCGGGGTACGCAATGAACCGCAACCTCAGCGGCAAGACCAGCGCGGGAATTGTGGACGCCGCAAACACGGTGCTCTTGTATGAAGTTGACAGTGGTGGACACCCCGTCTTCCGCCATCCAGCTTGTGGAAGTGGATGGTGCGCGCGGACACACTACAAGTTCTGCCCTCATGGTTTCGGCTGTAATTTCGACTTTGTTGACGAGCATGTGAAGTGGTTCAGGGAGAGCGAAGCGAGAGCGTTGCTCAAAGGGGTAGCTCCATGAGTCACCTGCACCAGGCCGTAAAGACGGGCAGCATGGCGATGGCAGTTGGCATTGTGCTCCTCGTGCCTGCTCACGGGCGGGAAGTGGCGCGACACGCCACGTGCCAGAGTAACCTCAAGCAGATCGGCCTGGGCCTCCTGATGTATGCTCAGGCCAATGATGGCCTCTTGCCTCCCGTTGATCGGTGGCAGGAGGCAGCCGCGGAATACATCAAGAACCATCAGGTTTTCGTCTGTCCTGAGGCGGGATCGAGGTCACTGCCACATTACTCGATGGAACAGTCTTTGACTGGAGTAAGGGTCGGAGCCCTGTCCGATCCTCGCAACGCAGTGCTGGTATACGACGGAGTCAATGGACTTGCCGCGGCGGGACCGGAGGGCGGGGTGAATGTTCTTTTCGCGGATGGTCACGTTAAGAGGGTTATGGACGTGACTCCTTATGGACTGACGAAGGAGGTAGCA
>JACQGJ010000132.1 GCA_016199605.1 Armatimonadota bacterium
CGCCGTTCTTGTGTCGAAGGGCAACCTCCTTGGGCAGGCGTTTCAGGGCGGAAAGCCCAAGCGCAGCCTGCATCTCGTGCATCCGGTAGTTCGAGGAGAGAACGTGGTGGCCCAAGCCTGTCTGAATCGCCGTCCGCCCGATGTTGTGAATGAGCCATCCTTTTTCGTAGATTTCCTCCGAGTCGGTCATCATCACGCCGCCCTCTCCGACTGCGAAAGCCTTGCTCGCCTGAAGTGACATGCCACTCGCATCGCCGAGAGCGCCCACCTTGCGGCCTTTCCATTCGGTTCCCTGAGCGTGGGCGCAATCCTCGATAAGCTTCAACTTGTGCCCGGTGCAGAGCTTCCGCATTGCGTCAAGGTCGAAAGGGTAGCCGCCATAGTGGACCCCGAGCACCGCCGTGGTGCGAGGCGTGAGGAGTGACGCAGTGTGCTTCGGGCAGATCTGCATTGTCAGCGGATCGGAGTCGGCAAAGACCGGGATCGCTCCGAGCTCCGCCACTGCACTCGCGGTCGAGATGAACGTCACCGCAGGCACGATCACCTCATCACCGCACCGAACTCCCGCCGCGCGCAAAGCCAACTGGAGGGCGGTCGTGCCGTTCGTGGTGGCGATGCAATGCCTGGCATCGTGGTACTTTGCCATCGCCTGCATAAACTCATGCAGCTTGGGGCCGAGACACCACTGCCTCGCTTCGAGCGCCTCGAGGACGGCGATCTTGTCCTCGGTAGTGATCTGTGGCCAGGCTGGAATCTTGAGATCCCTGGCTGCGGCGGGTCCACCGTTGACTGCTAACTTGGACATTTGAGTTCCTTTCGGTTCTTTTTTCACCGCGAAGATCACGAAGAGCGTAGAGATTGTCGCAGGGCGAGCTCTTGAGCGATCTCTGCGTTGTGACTTGGTTTCACTGAACTCGGAAACAGTCGGTATGATAAGTTCTTTCGAGTCTCATGACAAGTGAAAGCACAATCTGTGCATGATACCCGAGATGATCCTCCGGGACGAGAAGGATTCTTGCCGCGAAGGGCGAAATGAGATTCGAGTGATTTCGACGGGCAGGAATTGAGGGATCTCGATGCGGCAGATGAAAGCATTGATGACGGTACTGGGGCTATGCCTGTGTGTAGCATTGGGTGCCGATGCGAAACTGTACGACCCCCCTGAGCTGGTGGCGCCCGCTGTGAGGACGACAGCCCCGCCGAAGATCGACGGTGTGCTCGATGATGTGTGCTGGAATGCGGCGACCGCGCTGGGCGACTTCCGGAGCGTTCACAACGGACAGCCGGCCAGCGAACAGACGCGGTGCGCTTTCGTGTGGGATGCAACAGCGTTGTATATCGGCGTGACTTGCCTCGAAAGCGCGCTCGTTCCCGCGGTGCAGAAAGCGCATCTCCTCAAGGCGAACGTCAAGGGGCGCGACAGCAGTGTCTTTGCGGACGACTGCATTGAGATCTTCCTGTCGCCCGACCCGTCTCGCGAGTACTATCAACTTGCCGTGAATGCCCTGGGCACACAGTATGACTCTCGTGGACTGGATAGCGCCTGGGATGGGAAGTGGTCATGCGCGGCGAAGTTGGGTGAAGGGAACTGGACGCTGGAGGTGGCGATACCCTTTGCTTCTCTTGGTGTCGCCGCGCCTTCGAAGGCAGCCACGTGGCGATTCAACCTCTGTCGAGATGAGCAGCCGAAAGGAGAGGCAAGCAGCCTGTGTGGCGTTCAGGGGAAGTTCCATGCGCCGGAGCAATTCGGCAGCCTCGTTTTCGTAGAGTCTCTTCCTGGCATCGCGATAGCAAGTGTAGGAGCCGACGCTGCCGGCAAGGCGGAAGCTCAGGTCACCCTCACTCCATCGCCCAGCGCTTTCAACGTGAAGTTGCGGCTCGAAACGAAGGCAGGTGATGCCTCACGAGTTGCGGACGAGAAGGATTGGAGGTCGACGGGGAAACCCGAAACGGTCGAGCTTCACAGCAAAGAGAGTGTCAGTGCCGTGCGAGTGAGCATGATCGACATCGTGAGCAACCTCACGTTGCTGCGAACTTTGTGGACTGCCATCGGCGCGACCACAAGGTCGATTCGATGCGAGTTGGCTTCTTCCAGGTGCGAGGCAACGCTGTATGTCAACGGAGAAGAAGCGCAATCTCTGGCGGCCGACCGCCGCGGAATCGCAGCCTTGCCGTTAAACCTGGGGGCAAACCCCGTCGCAGTTCGATGCAAGGCCGTGGGCAAAGATCCGTGCATTGCTTTCAGACTTGTAGAGTTTGATGGCGATGGAAGCAACGGTTGGCTTGTTCATCAGGGGTTTGATAAAGCATGGACCACCGAAACCTCAGTGACGAGCGAGTGGAAACCCGCTCTCCACGTTGCGAAAGGAATATGGGGTTCGGCGCAAGCCAGAGAGATCACACTCCGCCGGGTTGTCTATGTGCCCAAAGAAGGTCCCCGCAACTGGCCGATGTCCGAAGATTTCCATATCCCCGCAAAGACGAGTCAGGTTTTGTACCCTCTCCTTGAGGTTCCCTCCGGCGTTCCCCTGGACAACTATCAGGTCAATGTCGAGGTTCCTGCCGGGCTGCGACTGACCGCGGTCGATGAAGTAGCGGGTGTCGCCGGGCTTGTGGTCCGGGAACAGTCAACACGACGAGGACGTCGGTACGAGATCGGCGTTGACAATCCCAGCGGCGCGGGGATGGAACTCAACATCCGATGGGGAGATGGGGCAAAGAACCTCATCGCTTACGTTCCGGGAATCCGGGCCGGCGGTACATGCGATTGGCGACTCGTGCGAAGACGGTTGACTTCTCCTGAAAAAGCGCAGTTCCTTCATCCTTTGCTCATCAAGTGGCAGGAGTCGGGCGTCTGCGGGACCGCTTGGTTCGACAACGTCGTAGTCCGGGAGAAAGGATCGACAACAAACCTGCTTTCGGTCGGAACGTTCGAGGAAGCTTACTGGCAGGAACACACGAACTGGCACTTGGTCGAAGCCGAACGCGATGGTGCAAAGACCCGCTGCTGCCGATTAAGCGGAACGCCTGAGAGCGAGAAGAACCAGGATGCGATGTGGGTTGGCGACCCCATCCCCGTGAAACCCAACACTGAATACGAATTCGAGGCGTGGGTGAAGTGTGAGAATGTCTCTTCCGGTAAGGTGGTCAAGCCTCGCCTGGCCTTGTTGGTGAGCCATGAGGGCGGTAAGCTGGCGGCAGGTCCAATCCGCTTCGGCTTTCAATCGAGTGGCGGATACGTCACCGAGCTGCCCGCCTCGATCACCGTCAAGCCGCTGCCGCCTTTGCTGAAGAAGCGTCCGAAGGAGAGCCACATAATGCCGTGCTACTATACGGACGCTTTCGGGACCGAGGTCAGCCGCGCGCTGGTCAGGAACGTGCTCGACTCCGGCATCGGTGGAATTTACGGCGGATTGCACAATCAGGTCTCCAAAGAGGTGCAGCGGAAGGGCGTCCATGTCGCCTGGTCGTTCCCCTACGACAGTTGGCAGGTCTTCCCCGCGCCCGACTGGCCGAAAGATCATCCCGATAGAATCGCGGTGGGCTTCGACGGCAAGCCGGACAGGAACACGATCTGCCCGACCTATGCGCTATCTGCCGGCAACGAGTTCGAGCCGTTTCTGCGCGAGTGGGTGCGGAAATCCGTCAAAGGCTGCGGCTATGACGAGATCGACTGCGACTACGAAGTGCCGGTCGTTGATCCACCGTTGTTCTGCTTTTGCAATCGATGTATTCAGGGCTTTCGACAGGAGATGAAGCTGAGCGCCGAGGAGAAGCTCTCACCTCAGATCGTCGTCGAGAAGTATCGTGACCAGTGGACCGCTTTCCGTTGCCGTCAGAACGCGGCGATGATCGGTCTGCTCGCACGTTGGATCAGAGGAGAGGAGCCGAAGATCAAGGTCACGAGCTACAGCGGTTACCAGTCAAAGTATACTCGCGAGCACTACGGCGTCGACTGGTCGTTGCTGGCGCCGCACCTCGACATGGGCATCGCGGGGTACAATGGCTCGCGGCAGGCGTTACGGGACTCGGCGAACGCTCTCGGCAATGTTCCCTTCGTCGGCGGGGAGATGTACTACCTCAGCAACAGTAGCGACGCAACTGGTCCGCTGCCTCGTGAGGGTTGGAAGCTGCGATTGCTGCGCGCTTATGTGGACGGTGGCTGTAACGGAGTGCTGATATGGTGGCTTCCGCCGATGGACGGGGCAGCATACTTCCAGACCTCGCAGGCCGCGGCGATCATCGCCGACTTTGAGGACATCTTCCGCAAAGGAAACCGGATGGATGAACGAATGCAGCTCAGGCCCGAAGTCCAAGCGGAAGACTTCGCCGCCTTCGCGAAGGACGGCAAAGTGCTCCTTCTGCTGTTCAATCCGACCACGCGAAAGCGCGTGGTGGATAGCGTGCAGGTGCAGGGGTGGGCGCGCATGGAATGGCGTCGATATGATGCTGTTGCCGGAAAACTGGCAGGAACCACAATGGGTGGACGACAGGTCGAAATCGCGGCCCAGGAGGTCGCAGTGTTGTTCGCGGAGAATTAGATAGCAGGAGGCAAAGGAAATGACGCCACGCGAAACCGTTCTTGAAGCGGGAACCATCACGAGACTGACATCATTCCCTACATCCTGAGCATTGATCCGGAGGGGAAGGGGGAGCACGCTTGAGTTCGCGGAGCAGCCCTGCAAGGACCTCTGTGTGAGACTTTCTCAACTGCCTTTGTATAGTGTGCTGACGATATCACGCTCGCCGCCCGAGGAACGCGAATTCCCCAACAAGGCCGACCTTCGAAGAGCGCCTCACTCGTCCAGGAAGAGTCGCTTGTGCTATAATGCGCGGGTTCACCTACCGACAGACCTGGCAATGAGACGGAATACTGTGACGCTGATACGGCACCCCTTTGCTCTGACCTCCATCATGGCGCTTTCCTCTCTCAACCTTCTGCGCGCTGACCCCCGGACCTCCGATTGGGCCTTCAAGGCTGAAGGTCCATCCTGGCAACTCATATTAGAGCACCGGGTCATTCCCCAGTTGGCCCGCGTTGAGGAGGCGGTGGTCATCAGCTATCCCTGGAACTCCCCCTCTCAACCGGGACAGTTCGCGCAGGCGTCCAGGGAGGTGTCCGTTGCTGCGGGTAAACGATACACGCTTACGTTCCTTGTGTCTGACAGCTTCACCGGCCTGACCGCGGGTTACCACTTCCTTCAGGTGTTAGTGGACGGGACCCTGGTGTGGGAAGCTGACGTTGCTGGCGGTGATCTCGGTCCGCAGCCTGTGAGTGCCGACATTACGGACCAGGTTCAAGGGAAGCAAACGATCACAGTAGCCTTGCGCGTGTTCGACAAGAAGGCAGTGACGAACTTCGCCGTGGAGGCCTGGTGGGGTGGGGTGAAGTTGAGCGTGGATCAGCGAACAACGGTCGAAGTGACTCGGCCCGCAAAGCTCGCGGGCTACAGACCGTACCCTCCCGATCCACCGATCCCCTCCTTGCCGCTGGCCGGAAGTGACTGGACGCGCAATGCCAACCTCCTGCAACCGTGGGGCGCGACCCAGTGGGTCGCCGTGGCGCAACGCCAGCAATGGTTGCCTCGCTGGCGAGAGGAGTTCGGGTTCAACGCTATTTCCGTCCTTCCCCCCGACAGCCACAATTCCATCACCGAGGTCTTCCACGACAAGTCGGGCAGGACCTACATCACCGAGGACGCATTCCAGGCGGCCCTCAAGGATTACCGAAAGTATGGCTTGCGGGTTATTCTCTACTCCGGCATCATGCACTGCGGCCATGCCCCGGTCTGGCAATTCGGGCAGTTGTCGAAAGAGCACCCCGACTGGTCGATGAGGGACAAGGACGGGGATCCGGTCATGGACTATGGCGCCGAGTGGCTCTGTCCCAGCAGCCCCGCTCTCGATTACACGATCAACTACACGATCGGCCTGATTCGTCGCTACGAACCTGACGCCATCATGCTGGACAATAACCAGTTCTTCACAACCGGAAAAGGACCGACCTGCTACTGTGTTCACTGCCAGCGGAAGTTCCGCGAATACATGGTCCGACGTTTCACCCCGGCTCAACTGCTGGAGTTCTTCAACCTCTCTCCCGGGCAACTCACGATTCCTACGGACCCAGGACCGCTGTTCAACCTCTGGATCCACTGGCGCAACCGAGTGTGGGCGGAAGCCACCGAGGAATTTCGCCGCCGACTCCGAGCAATCAAATCCGATCTCGTGCTCCTGGCCAACACGGCTTATGACTACCCAGGCTGGTTACTGGCTGGCGATCTGCAATATGGCCACGAAGACGCAGTGCTTTCGGAATCCCGCGGGCTCAGTTCCTGGGGGATGGCAGAGAAGATGGTCGTCGGGCGCGCGCTGGCAAAGAACCGTCCCCTGTGGAACTACATCGGGACTTTTGACGATAACGACTTCCGGTTGCTGCGCGATGCGAACACGATCCGCTTGATCATCTCCGCCTCCCTGACTCACTGCGCCAATCCGTGGATCGTGTTCTACGGCTTCGACGAGATGCAATCGCAAAACGCGCCGTCGCTTGCCGAGCTCGGGCGTTACCTGCGATGGTATCGTGAGCACGAGCAGCACTTTGTCAACGTGGTCCCTTACTCGCCTCTTGCCTCCATTATCTCGCTGCGCTCTCGCAGCTACCTGAACCAACCACTCCTGCCATCTCACGTTGGCAGTTTGCTGCGACGGCATCTAACCCCGGTGGGCCTGGCGGACGAGTATCTCTTCGAGAGCGACCTGAAGCCGTTCCGGGTCATCGCGGCCGAAGGGGTTGCGTGTTTGTCGGACCTCGCCGCAGAGAAACTGGTGAGATGGATCCGATCCGGAGGAACC
>JACQGJ010000133.1 GCA_016199605.1 Armatimonadota bacterium
GTGCAAGATGAACCGGCTGCGGGCCACGGAGATCCGCGGCTGGTTACGCGTCGTCAAGCCCAGCCACCTCTTCTGGGGCGATTTCACCGATCCAATGGACAATCTGCCCCAACCCACAGCGTCCGTGATCGTTGAAGATGCGAAGTGGTTTCACACGACGGGCATGGGAGGGTTCATGGTTGGAGCCACCCCCACGAGCTGGCCCATGCTGAAGCTGGATCACTACGTCGCGGCTAAAGTCGCTTGGGATGCGAATTCAACCTACGAGGACCTCCTCGAGGATTATTGCCGGGATTACTTCGGATCGGCAGCGGCGCCGATGAAGGGATACTACCAGGCTCTCGACCTGGCAGTGCAGCAGTCACCCGCTTGTTTCGTGAGGGGGGATATGACCACCTTGAGTGAGATCTTTTCGCCCCGACTCATGCTGGAACTGAAAGGTCGTATTTCTGAAGCGCAACGGCTTGCAGGTGGTAACCAAGAGGTCACAACACGGGTAGCCGCGGAGAAGGAGTGCTACACGAATTTCGTCAAAGTCCTATTGGGCAAGACGGATGTGGAAGAGCCGGGGAAAACCAACCTCCTCTCCAACCCCGGGTTTGAGGAGGGTCAGAGAAGCTGGAGTCCAGTCGTTCAACGCGGAAGATATGATCTGCTCATCGACACGAGCTCTCACTCCGGAAGGGGATCGGCGAGGGCGTTCTGCGTTGAGTCGGGGCGCGCCGTGTGGCAGCAAGTGGTACACGTGGAAAAGGGAACGAAGTACCACTTCAGCGCCTGGGCAAAGGCGGAAGGCAAACCACCGGGGACGACTCTCCTGTGGCTGCACCAGGGGCCGTCCCATCTCACCGGGAAACTCGCGTACCTGGAAGCTGAGGCGGAGGGCCAATGGCGACGTTACATTATCCCGGAAATCACCACCCTCGACGACACCCTCACCGTTTTCCTGATGAGCGACGACCTCGGAACGATCTGGTTCGATGACTTGGTCCTTCAGCAGATCGAGAAGTGAAGCTTCCACGCATGTCCGTTTGCCAACCCATGACTTCGTGCAATCGGCCCTACTGAAAGGAAAGTGAAATGCCCGTCCCACAACTGTCAGTCATGCTGTTCCCGTTTCACCATGAGCTCAATGAAGGGATCTTGAGAGTCGGAACTCTCGTTGAGGAACTCCGCGCCTCCGGCATCATGGGCGTCGAACCGATGCCGATGTGCGGCCAGGACCAACCCACTTGGTGGGGGGAGCTGCACCGTGCTGCGTCAGACGTCGGAATGCGAATCTCCTGCTGCGACATCATCGGAGACCTGGTGGGTGAAGATGACTCGGAGCGACAGAAAGCGATAGACGCCGCGGTGTGGGGAATCGAGTGGTGCCGCGAAGTCAACTGCGCCGTCGCATTGCTGGCAGGCAGCCGCCCAGGGTCCGGCATGAGCAACGAGGAGGGTCGCAGGATCTACGCCGAATCCCTCGCCATGATCGCCGACCGCACCGAGGGTTCGGGAGTGACGCTGACGATTGAGGACTTCGGAGTCTATCCCGACTTCACCTGCAGCGCGGCACACGTCCTGGAAGTTGTGCGACTCTCAGGACGACCGGATCTGAAGGTGACTTATGACAACGGCAACTTCCTCTTCGCCGACGAGAAGCCGACAGAGTGCCTGCAACGGGTGAAGGACCATTTCGTATATGTTCACCTCAAGGACTTCGCTCTCGGAGACCCCGACGGTGAAGGCGGTTTGAAATCGTTGGCAGGGAACCGCTACATCGGTTGCCCTATCGGTGAGGGCGTAGCTGAAGTTGCCCCGTGTCTAACGATGCTCAGGCAGGAGGGCTACGACGGGTGGGTCTCGCTTGAAGTCGGCGTGTCCCCGCCGCTCGATGAGGCTGTCCGGTCGGCCGCGTATGTCAATCGGGAGTGGGATTAAGCGTGAAAGGGCAGTGATGAGAATGAGACGCGGTGCAACCATCGCATTGCTGGTTCTGACAGTCTTCGGCACGGCGGCTCACGCCGCCGACCGGGATGAATTGGGACACAAGGAGAAACTCAGAGTCCTCGTGGACAAGGTACTCATGGCCTCCAACAAGTGGGTGATGACCGAGGACCACGTGCGCCAGATTGCCGAGGCAGGCTTCAACGTTGTTTCGCCACGGCTGGGGAACGACGACATGAACGAGGTCCGCAAGATCGCCGGGCTGGCGCAGAAGCACGGAATCTATCATATCCCCTGGATGCGCGGCACGATGATTGCGAAACAGAAGGTGAAGCTGGTATGGGCGAGCGGTGCCGAGCAGGAACTCGCCAGTCCCAACTCCGGTGAGTTGTGGGACTGGATGACCGACCAGATCGTCAACTACGCGAAGATCAGCGTCGAGTACCCATCGCTCATCGGCGTGTTCCTCGACTACGAGAACTACTCGCCCGGCAATGAGGGCAACTGCTACGAGCTATCGTATGACAGCAAGATATTGGCGGAGTTTGGGAAGGCAAAGGGAGTGGACATTCCCGACCTGTCGCTCGATAAGCGATACCCATGGCTCAAAGATCAAGGTTTAGCCAAACACTTCGAGACCTTCCAGATCAATCACTGGCGAGAGCGTTGCCGCGCGCTGCGACAGGCCGTGGATGCGGTCAACCCGAAGTTCCAGTTCTGCGTCTACCCCGCGCCGGGAACGATGTTCATGAAGGAAGCGATTTACCCCGAATGGGCGACGAAGCAAGCGCCGCTGATCCTCGCCGATCCTTACATCTACGGTCGTCCGGCGGGTCTGATTCCTCACGACGAGGCGCTGAAGTCCAACCGCCAGATACTGAAAACGAATCTCAAGTACGCGAAGTCGCGCCACATTCCGTTCATCTACATGGGCGGCATTGACCCAATCGTGAAAGGGGCCGACCCGGAGTTCTCGGGACGCAACGCCGCGATGAGCGCCTTCGAGACCGACGGCTACTGGATCTTCTACGAAGGCCCGACCTACGGCAAACAGGACCACACCGATTACTGGAGCTGGTTCTCGGCAGCCAACCGTGCCATCGCCGCGGGGGACCGCAAGTTCGCCTGGCAGAAGCGCGAGACACTCGACCCAGGCGACGCAACGGCCTTCACGAAGAAGACCGACAAGCCTCAACTTGCCGTCTTCGACAGCCGGATGGTCATGCGCGATATGATCGCAGAGGAGGGGAAGTTCGAGGTCCACGAGCTGTTCGGGCTGCAGTTGGACTACCTCAAGAACTTCGACGTCGTCATACTCCAGAACTACAACGTCGCCCTCAAGTCCGACGCGCCCTTCGTGAAAACACTGCGAGAATACGTGAAGGCAGGAGGCGGACTGATGCTGGCGCACGACACCGCGTGGTTCATGAACAGTCCCTTTCCCGAGGTCGCAAAGCGCGGCCGTCCGACTCACAATGTCGAAGCCGAGCGCCACGTCGTCGAAACGCCACTGAAAGTCGTGAAATCCCATCTTGCCTTGCGCGAGCTGCAACCGGGCACGGAGTTTGCCACCGAGTTCCGCGACCACATGATCTTCAAGGCCGGGGCGAAAGGCGAGACCGTGATCTCGAACACCTTCGGCGATCCGGTCTACGTGCTCGGGGAGTTCGGCAAAGGGCGCGTCGCGTTCGTGGGTCCATACCACGGATATGAAAAGCCGCTCAGCGGAGGAGAGCGGGAAGCATTCATGGGCGTCTTGGATTGGCTGGCGAGGGAGAAATGAAGACCCTCAAAATCCACACCCTCGAAAAAGGCTGGTGCGACAAGGATGCGGTGTTGCTTCACGCCGCGTTCCAGATCCTCGTAGACTTCGTCGAGCAGGAACGGCCCGGAGAGCGCATAGACTGGAATTCCGATGAGCTGCACGCACACACATGGAAAGAGATCCGGGACCTGTACCGCTGGTGGACGAAGGAGCGACCCGCACGAAAGGATCCGCTGGATGACAAGCGATTGAAGATACCAGAGATAGAGTTCAAGGAGATACCCGGCGCAGACCTCCTCGAAATGGTCGAACCCGATCGAAGGAAATACGCCGCCTACTACCGGGCGCTGGAGAAGTCGTGGGAGTTGGAGCAGCAGTGGGAGGAAGAAGATCAGCGCAACCTGCACCGGCTCGTCGATATCAGGGCAGCCCTGTGGACATGAATGCCGCGGAGCGGAAGCGGATTAGCCGAAGAACCTTCGGACCTCTGCGATCAACATGGGCAGGGGCATGATCTTCTGCTGCATGGGGTCGAAGATCAATCCCAGATTCTCCAGAGTTGTCACCCCGAGAAGGGCCTTATCGCCCTCCTCGCCAAAGAGAACGACACACGTTGCAGATTCGTCCCGGTAAGTGATGCGAGCCTCTCCCATTCGGCGTTTGACCGGTGCGCCATTTGCCAGATAGAAAGTCCGCTCGCGGGCGGATTCGATACCAAGCTCGTCAAGTTGAGCTGCGGGAACCACGGTATAGACAGCCCCGGAGTCCACGAGAAAGTGAATCTCCTGATGCCGTTCCGGGTCGAAGGGATTGGCGACGTTAGCTTCCACGTGAGTCAAGCCCATGTCGGTCTCCTTCTTGGATCATTTACGGAGGCATTATAGCAAGCGTTTTCAATTGGTGGAAGGCCATCCGAGTGGAGTAACCCTCGGTGGCTGTGCTATACTTCAGCGTGTGAGTATGCTCAAACGCCAGGATCGCCAGCGAGGCAATCGCCGACTTCCACGCGGGGAAGTGGACGGACCTGTGAGACATTCCGCGAGTCTCTTATTCTGAGACTGCTCCGACAAGCTGCCCGCGTCTATTCAGCGGCGGGCCGACGAGTACTTCAAGCTATTGAAAGCAAGCCCTGGTCATCCTTCCCTTCACCTCAGGCAAGTCGGTCACTACTGGTCTGCCAGGGCGGGAAGGAAGTACCAAGCCGCTGCCGTGCAGACAGGGGAAGTGTTGCTCTGGTTTGGGTCGGTACACACGCCGAAGATGACAGTTCGGGTGGACACCCGGGATAGCTTCCCCCAGGTCAAACACCTTCCACGCCGCGCAATGCCTGCCTGGGTGAAAGAGGGAGGGCGAATGAAGAACGTCAGAATCTACTTCCTGGAAAGAGGCAACTGCCACATAGGTGAAATGTTGCTGCACGCGGCTTTCCGGATCCCCCTCATGGGATCGCGTGCTGCCTGCTTCACCTTGCTGACTCTCGCGTGCCTCGGACTGACGAAGCACTGTCAGGGCCAACCGACGGGCGTACTCCAGGATCGCGTCGTGTACTACGACGCGAAATACGACGTCATCTTCGCCCAGCAGATTGATGAAGTCACGCGCTACTTCACACTCCAGGGCTTCAAGTTGATGGACACCGCGGCGCTGAAGGACTGGATGCAGAAGAAGGTGCAGACTGGCACCAGCTCCGGCAGTGTCGTGTTGCAGATCAGCGATGTGACTCCCTTCGCGCTGGTTGAGCCGTGGGACAAATCGTCCCTCATGTATCGCTACTGCGAGGACGGCGGACGTTACGTTGCTCCTTCCGGAACCGCCCTGTATGCCTTTGAGGGTGAGAACGACATCACCATCGGGAGGCAGGGGCAGGAGACCGATCCCAAACATCTCTACCTGACCAGTGTCTTCGGCATCCGGTTCGTCTATGACCTTGCCGAGAAAGGCTGGAAGCTGACCGAGGCGGGACGATCCTGGGGGCTGCCCGACGGAGATTGGATGAGGCTGCTGCTGGAAGGCAAGCCGCCGGAGGACGTGACCGTCATCCACGTGAAGAGCGAGGATGACAAGGCAGCGATGATGTGGCTCAAGAATATCAACCCCAAGAAACCCAACTCCGGTTTCCTCGGGATGTGCGTCATGCTCTGCGCGCATGAACCATTGCTTGAGGCGATCTATCGGGCGTGCGTCTTCAACGGCACAGCGATCCAGTCCGTCCCCAAGGTGGATTGGCGTAACTCGACAGCAGAGCCGGAATTCGGGGTGCGCTTTTCGATGAAGGTGGGTCCGGTGGAGCGTCGGGCATACGAGCGCGGTGAGACGATCCCGCTCCGCGTGGAGATCTTCGGGAAGGGGTACAGAGGCGAGGCGGCGACGCTGCGACTGTGCGCCGGAAAGGATATCGCCTGGGAAGCGAAGGTTCCACGCAAGGAGCGACGGGGCGTCTTCATCAGTGAAGCTCTGGACACGCGCGACCTTCGCTGTGGCGAGTATGCGCTGGAGTGCGCCGTGGAAGGCAGGGAGCCAGTCCGCGAGACTCTCTGGATTTGCCCCGCCCGGCGACTCAACACCTTTCCCTGGTTCATCTACAAAGACCACCGCGCCAACCCTCACCGCGAGTTGTTGACACTGCAATATCTGCGCGACCACGGCCTGAACGTGTGCATCGCAGACCTGCACGAACTGGCGCCCGCGAACCCGAACGCTACGATGTCCGAGCGGCTGGGGCGGTACCTCGACCTGCTGCTGAGGGAGAACCTCAGCGCCATGGCGCGACCCGATGCCCTGAATCTGTATGCCGATGACGACCGGAAAGAGGAGCACGTTGTCCTGCCCGATGGGCAGATCAAGACCTTCGGGCCACGCAAGGCGATGGGATGGCGCGGCTTCCGCGACGGACATCTGCCTGAGTACCGGGACAGACTGCGCAGGATGGCAGCAGTGCTTCGCGAGTCCGGTTCTCCAGCCGCGGTCCCCATCTTCCACACGAATGACGACGGCTCGATGCTTGGTGAGTATGACTTCAACGAGATCACTCTTGATGACTTCGAAAAGCAGACCGGCGTCTCCCGCAACTCGCTTCCTCCGGTGAAACACATTGACATGGGACCCTACGGCAACCGGACTGCCTTCATGCCGCAGGTCCCGCCCGGCATTGTGGACGACGACCATCCCTGGCTGCGGTTCATGCGCTACCACGCCGGCAACTATGCGCTCATCAATCAGGCGGCGATGGAAGGGCTGCAAAGCGGTTGGCCGGGTTGCCTCGTTGGCGATCTCGGATGTATGAGCGGCCCCATGTTTATCAGTCGTGGCTACTACTCACCGGTTTTTGCGAAGCCGTTCAACATGGCTGGTTTCTACGAGTACCCCTACTGGTGCCACCATTTCCCATTCTCGATGGAGGTCGCGCGCATGGGCAACCGCGGCAAACCGGTCAGTGTGGTTTGCTCAGCCTCGTACACGGCCTGGGGGCGTGTCTTTCAACGAGAATTCATCTATCGCATTCTGGCGGAGGCTCCGCAATGTATTGCATTTTGGAACCTGGATGCGCGCAAACCCGAACTGAAGGACCTGGAGGCGGAGTCGTACGAGACGCTGAAAGATGTCGGTGCAAGAGTCGCGAGCGTCGGGGAATTCCTGAAGCGCGCTCATCCGCGTCGCCACAAGGGTGCTCTTCTCTTCCCACTGGAGCAGGTCTGCTTCAAAGCCAACGATATGCATTCCGCATACGCGTACATGCGAACCGGGTTGGAGAATTTCCAGCGCGCCGGGGCCAAGCTGGACTTCCTCTGCACGGAAGAAGTGATGGCCGGCAAAGCCGCGGATTATTCAGTCGTGTTCGTGAATGGGGTGCAGTGGTTGACGAAGGGCGTGAAAGCGCGGCTCGAGGAATACATCCGCACCGGCGGTGTGGTCGTGACTGATGCTGAGACGACTGTTCCCATTGACGGCGCCATCAAAGCCGAGGGGGCTTTCGCAACCAGTGATGCAGACCTGAGCAAATCCCCATGCGTGGCGCTGTGTCGGAAGTATGTCGAGCAGTACCTGCAACCCGAGATCGTGACAGCGACCAGTCCCGACACCGTTGTCAACGTGGTGGAAACTGGAGGCGTTCCGTTGGCGTGGGTCATTGACGTCGAGTCAGAGGAGGAAGTAAAAGCTCTCAGCCAGGCACAGGGATCGGATTGGACCTACGGAGTCCCGAAATACCTCAAAGCTCGGGAAGCAGCCGAGCCACGCGTCAGGAAGACCTTTCGTGTGCGCGAGGGCTACACGGCTTACGACCTGTGGTCGAGCCGCGAAATCCCGCTCAAGCCTGCGGGGAAAGGCTGGCGCCAGGGCGAAGTCACGACGCAGTTCTACGGCGCGACTCCAGTCGCCCTCTACCGGGATCGCATCAATGCTGTGCTTCCTGACGCCAGAGGCAGTGAGACCCTCCGCGGCCGGGCCTGTCGGTTCTATTTCCGCCTGCTTTCCGATCGCAAGAGTCCCGTCCGAGGGATTGTGCCGGTCGAAGTGAAGGTCTACCAACCCGACGGCAAAGAGTCGTGGGAATACGGCTGCAACGGAATCATCGAAGA
>JACQGJ010000123.1 GCA_016199605.1 Armatimonadota bacterium
AGGGTGTGGTCGTCTTCTCGATGCGCGAACGCGAGGGCTTTGCGGCTCACGACGCCTACTACGAAGGTTTCGCCTCCGTCGCGCGGGAGTTGAACGGGAAGAAGAAACTGGGGGAGGTCTTTCTCTTCGGCGAGAAACGGACCGATCTTCGCCTCACAGCGCGCGAGGGTCCGGACACGGTGACGTTGCCGGACACCTTCGGCGCAAACCTCGGAAAGCCGATTTCATATCCCTCGATCACCCACCTCGATGTCGCGTACCGCAAAGCTCGTTATCTCTTCGCGGTCAATTCCGCGAGCCAACCGGTGAAAGTGAGGGTGGAGGGATTGCCGGAGGGAAGCATCACGATGAGGGACCTGTTTGGCGGAAGAACAACGGAACTCTCCCAGGGCGAATTCGAGACGAGCTTCGAACCGCTGGAAGTCAAAGGGTGGGAAATCAAACTCCCAAAGCACAGGAGGTAAGCCATGCAAGACGGATCTGAAGGAATACCAGCAGCTCTCGATGACTCTTTCGAACAGGAACTCCGATTCACCGAATTCCTGATCTCCAACGACTATACCTATCCCTACGGCCTCTGCGCGGTGGACATTGACGGCGATGGAGACCTCGACCTGACCAGCGCCGACGCCCTGCCGAACAACAACCTCTACTGGTTTGAGAATGACGGACATGGGAATTTCACCCGGCATTTCATCCAGCGCGACGAGCCTGAGCGGTTGGAGCGCCATGCCATCGCGGACATGAACGGAGACGGGTTCCCCGATGTTGTGATCGTTCAGAACCTGCGGGGCGACATCGAGTGGTTTGAGAACAGCGGTACACCTCGTGATGGCAAGCTATGGAAGCGACATTTCATCTGCCGTGAAAAGCTGCCCGGCGCCTATGATGTCGCGGTCGCCGATCTTGATGGAGACGGGCGACTCGACGTTGTGGCTTCGAGTTGGCGATTGAGCAATAACTTCGTCTGGTTCCAGAATCCTGGTATCCTTCAGGCGGACCGCGAGTGGGACATGCACTTCATCGAAACCGACATCGCCGAGACACGAACCATTTGCGTGGCGGATTTCAACGGGGATGGTCTGCCCGATCTCCTGGGAACTGCGAGTGGTGCCGGTCAGGTCATCTGGTATGAGAACCCGGGCGATCCGGTGAACCGTCTCTGGAAGAAACACCTCATCGACGTTGCTCCGCGGCCCTGTCATGGTCACCCGGCAGACATGGACGGCGACGGAAAGATGGACGTAGTGATGGCCCTCGGCATGGGGTCGGAGTCAGAGCCGGGGAGCCACCAAGTCGTCTGGTACGAGAATCCCGGCAGGCCAACCACGGAGCCGTGGAGGAAGCACGTTATTTGCGACGACTTCGAGGGGGCCTTCGAAGCCGTCGCCGCCGATCTTGACGGTGACGGCGCTCTGGAGGTCGTTGCCACTGCCTGGGGTGCCAACGGGCGGATCGCGTGGTTCAAGCATTCGGGCGGTCCTCAGGGACCGTGGAAGAGCCACTTCCTGAAGAAGAACTGGGTGAATGCCAACCAGGTGATCGTTGCTGACCTCAACAACGATGGTCGCCCGGACATCGCCGCCGTAGCCGAACGCGGGTCGCTCGAGCTCCGGTGGTGGAGGAATGAAGGAAGTAAATCTTCCGCTGAAGCCCGAGACTAACGAACGAGCACCCAATCCAGCTTCGCTCCCGCTGGCGCTACCTCGGCAAACTGGACGGTGAAGCCCTTCGGCGACTTGTTCGACACGCACAGGTTTGTCATCCACGACGGCGTGACGGCGACTGCGTATTCTACGTCAGCTTCGGGTTGAGGAAAGGTAACGGTCATCGCCTTTGCCTTCTCCTCCACCGAGAGGTTGATGCCTCGCAGGTTATTTGCGTTGGTGCCTGTCGCGGAAAGTCCGGTCACGCGACGGACCGACTTGTCGCTGACATCGAGATTGCCACCGGAGAAAACAAAGTCGCCCGTCGCGGGTGGAACCATCAGGCGACTCGCTCCGTTGTTGGCGGTGACCCACTGGATCGGCTGTGCGTAACCATTCGGTTGGCCAAACAGAATCGCGGCGTTAATGACCTCGCTGCCAAACACGAGTCCCCAGTCGCACAGTGAGCCGACGTTGATGGCCGTGCTCCACGGAGCTTTCCTGTCCTTCCGGGTCTTCAGTTCGTCCCGGGTTGTGATGATCCCCTCGAGGCTGAGGGCCTTTGGCACCTGCACCCGACCGAGTTGCTGCACTTCGATCGTGGAGTTGTCCATCGTCGTGGGCATCTGGTCAAACTGGCGGACGCGAATCGGCCGCGGTTGCCAGGGATCGGGCCCGACTGCCTGCTCGATGGGGTCGCCGACCTCGAAGTCGTACTTCGTTCCCCGATCGCCGTTGGTGACGACCTTGACCTTGCGCGGGGCTTCCTTGCCAACCCAGCCGCCGGTAGGAATCGTATCCGCCCAGCCTTGACTGATGTCGTAAATCCACGCCCCCGGAGCGATGGCATAGCGCAACGGACGCTCATGACCGTCGGAGGTATAGTTGTCATCCACGAACAGCTTCGGCGCGCCGGCGGCGACCGCCGACCAACGGACTCGCAGGATCTTGATGATCTTCGTCCCGTCCGGCTCTTCCTTGAAATCCATGATCTGATACCAGCGGTAGATGGGCCGACCGGCCAACTGCGCATAGCCGCCGACGCTGGAGGCGTCATTCGCTTCAATGATTTCAGAAGGATCGGTCAAGGCGAAGAAGCGCCCGACAAGATCCGCCGTCCAGCCGCAGTCCTTCGAGCCAAGGATTATTCCGCCCTGGTAGTTGAACACATTGGCCACGCCTCCGATGCGTCCGGGATTGCTCCGGCCTTTGTACGTTCCTCCCGGAGAAACAATCATCACCGTGCCCTCGGTTGTCCATTTCCTCGGATTCATGTTGATGAGCGGACGCGAGTTGCTGAGGGTATGAGGGTTCGTGATCCCCGGAGCGTAAGTGATCTCATCTTTCGTCGGGTCCAACGCTTCAACGGTGGAATGGAAACTGTTGATCTCGCCAATGGTCTCTGCGTTCAAGACAATTCCGCCCTCGTCCCCAAAGCCCGAGAACACGTCGCCCATGTATTTCATCGTTCCGCTGATGACGAAGTTGTCCCCGACGGCGTAGTGGTTGCGCGTGACCTGAAGCTCCATGGACTGGTTGTCACAGTTGGAGTACCCCTCGATCTGCATCCCGTTGACGACGTGCTTGTTGTAGACGATGCATCCGGCGGGGTGGTCGTTCTTGAGGTCACAGGTGAAGTAGTTTGTCCGGCGCTCTTTGTCCCAGCCGATAGACTTGATCGTGATCCGGTCATACGGCTCGACATAGCTCATCGGTTGACCGGTAATGTTGAGATACTGCCCGACCCAGATGCCACGGATGGAGTCTACGTAGCACTTCACATCCTGCCCGGCCTTCACCGGTTCGGTGAGAGTCAGCATGTAGCTCGACGCGCCGCTGATCATGTAGTTCTGGATGGCCTGATTCGAGTAGACGCCGCAATGGGGAAGACTTGCCTGTCCCAGGTTCAGCTTCCGTTCCATCCGGTTCCCAGCCCACACGCCGGTTTGATGCTTCCCAATCGAGGGAAGCAGCGTCTTCGTGTAGCCGCCGCGATAGTCGATGATCGTCACCGTCGGCTCGTCGATCTTCTTCTGGGCAAGGTTCTCAACCTTTAACCCCTCGGGCGCGTTGGCGGGAATCTCCAGTATCCCGCCCCCCGCCTTCAGCAACGCCTCGATCCCCTTTTGCAGCGCGACCGCCGCCGTGTCGGGTTTCGAGATGTCGCCATACTCGTCGAGAGAGTGACGGGTGGGTTCTGCAGACAAACAGAGCCCGGAACCAACAAGCAACACCACAATTGCGTTTCTCCAAAGACCGTACCTCATGTGAATTCCTCCTTTGTTGTGGTCCTATGTCGTAGGGCCCATTCTTACTCCATCACCATCACCTTGAAATCGTGCCGCCCCACCCACACATGCCTCCAGGTGCCGGGGACGTATTGGCGTTTGGCGTTGTCGTAGAGACGACCGAGGTTGACTTCCTCCTCGGCGTCATATAGACGATGGGCGGTGTGTCCGAGCAGGGCCTCTTCGTTGATCCACAGATCG
>JACQGJ010000120.1 GCA_016199605.1 Armatimonadota bacterium
CGTGCCGTTCCTGCCGGGCGATACGTTTCGTTCCTACCGTGACAGGAACGGCACGGCGACCGTTCCCTACCCGTGGCTGCGAGGTTGGCGACATCAGAATAGAAAATGCACACCCATCCCGCTTTCCCGAAGCCGCCCCCACCCGGGGTCGGAGGCTGATGACATCTCCCGCTTGGACTTTCAGCGAGACCTTGCCCGGCAGTGGATGAGGTTCACCGTCCCGTATCAGTACGTTCTCGCCGGAGTGTCCAGGATCTAACGGAGAGGACACCCGTTCGTCCAGGAGTTGCACTCCTGGACGTCTTATGAGGACGGATTTGGAATCCGTTGTGCGCGGTGACCTTCCGGAGTCGAGGGGGTCTTGAAGGTGCGGAAACGTCCGTTTACTTCGCCATAGATCACCAAGCCGGTGAAGGTGCCACCTGTGTCGATCCCGACCCGCATAGTTTGCGTCAGGCCACCTTCACCAACACGGCTGTCGCCTCGGCAGCGACTTCTCCGTTGGACAGGTAAAGCTCCGCCTCGGTGTGGATCGATCGCCCGCGGTCTCGGACGATCCGGCCTCGGGCGGTCACCATTTCGCCGACGGGCACCGGCTTGCGCAACCGGATCTCCATCTTGGCGGTGATGGCGTTCAACTGTTTCTCCCAGGCCAACCGCGCCATCACCTCGTCGAGCACCGTGCTCAGAATTCCGCCGTGAGTCACCCCGACGTAGCCCTGATGGTGGGGTTGCGGAGTGAAACGGGTTACGTATTCCTCGCCGCCGTCCGATCCGGTTTCAAACCAGAACTTCAGTTGGAGTCCGAGAGGATTTTCCGGCCCGCAAGCAAAGCATTTCTTGTCGTAGTCGAGTTTCATGGTTGGTCCTGGCTGACGGGTGGTCGAATCTCCAATGGCTCGTTGAAATCGAACAGGTCGACCTCGTAGGAGAAAGACAGACTGTCCTTGGATTCGTCCGCTCCCTGGGCGTTAACCGTGATCTGCGAGAGCGTCCGGCTTTTTTTCGCGATCAGGAGGCGGCCTTTGGCCTTGTCCGCTTTGAGACCCATCGTCTCGGTCAAGTCCGGTGTGAACTCGAAGGACCAGCAGGCCCTTTCCCTGAGGAGGGTATCCTCCCCCTTCCGCAGTCTCTTAACAGTCCGTAGGAGGAGCGGCAGGTCCGCGATGATGTTCGGGATCATGTCCTCCGGTTTGGCCCTGGTCGCCGTCCACCTCAGATCCTCGCCGGCCTGAGCATAGGACATGTCGCCGGTGACGATCGTGGTTGTTGTGAGATTGTGTTCGCCCATCCACGCTGTTTCCACGACCTTCAGACCCCTGCCAACCAGCCATTCACCTTTGGTCTCAACGTGAGCTATCTCGCTGTTGCCATGGCGAAGGATCTCCCTGGAAGCGAACCTCAGGCTCTTGAGTTTCTGAAGGTTCTCGACAGCTTCTGCCACGCGCGCGGTTTCAGTTCCTACAGGAAAGGCAGTGGCAGGGAGCGTGAGCAGGAGAGCAATGAGGTAACGGACCATGAGGTTCTCGGCCGGGCGGAGGTGAGGAGGGACCTGTCTTGTTGCGTCGGCGTGCCAGGGACACGTAAGCCGGCGGATTCCGGGAGAGGTGCGCTCATGGAATCCGCCGCTGTGGTCGGTCTCGATCACGAATTGCGGTTCATCTCTCTGCGGAGAGCCCGCACCCTGACCATGGCCAATTTGTCGGAAGTGTTGTGCTTGTGCATCCATTCCCAGACTTCCAGAGCCTTGTCCATCCTCCCCGATTTCTCGAAGATACGAGCGAGAAGGTGGTTGCCGATGACGTCAGGAGGATCCGTTGCCAGGTAATCTCTGATGGCAGCCTCCGCGCCCGCATAGTCGCCACGAGCGTAGCAGTCCCACGCCGGAACGTATTTCACCTGGATGGTGGTCGTCGCTCCAATACCCGTGGTGTCACCGGGATAGACGTTGAGTTTTTCCTTCTCGTCTTTGACAACGAAGCCGCTCTTGACTTCATACTTGCTGGAGCCCCGGTTGACGAATACCCAGATCTTATGCTGCGGCTCCGGCAAGATGAAGGCATTGGGAGTTACCTCAAGCCTGGTTTTGGCGATGGCGTTGCGCAATTCCGGGGTAATGCGCTTCTTGTCGAGGTCCACTCGGAACTTGGGATCCAAGCTGCCGAGGGTTTTCCCGGGCTCTTCCGCAAGGACCATACCGTAGGCGTCGAGAGCTTTGGGAATATCCGGGATCCGTTCGTAGGCATGACCGATCATCCGCTGGATATAATCAGGATTCCGGGGAGCGTCCTTCTTCGTCCGGGCCGGCGCAAAATACTTGACCGCGTCCAGGAAGGAGCCCATCTTGTCGTAATAGGTCCAACCCAGTTCGAAATACAGGTCGAACTTCTCCGGATTCCACACGATTCCTTCCTTCAGAAACCGGATCCCATTGTTGAGGCACATGTCCTTCTCTTCCAGGTCCTCGGTCTCAACGTAGAGGTTGTAGGCCCAGTGCCAACCCGCGATCCGCCACGCGTCGATGAAGTGCGGGTCCAGCAAAGTCACGGTGCGCAGGACGGGGATCATGCGATCGGCTCGTCCGCCGTGCCAGTATTCATCCGATTTCATCCAGAGGATGTCGGCGGCGAGGCCCCCCAATCCACCGACCAGGCCGGCGACCACAACGATCGTCACCGCCGTGGGGTCGACCTTCTGAATGTTCTCGATCCACTTGAAAGAGGGCCCGTAGTGCAGATTCGGGTCGTCTCTCATGGCGGTGATCTTCTTTTGAATCACCGAGTTGACGCAGAGGAGACCGATGATAGCAACGGCAATGGTTGGCCGAACAGCAGTTCTTGGCATGGATCATCCCTCCCTAAAACTCTTTGTCGTAGAAGAAGAGGTAGCCAAGCAGTATCGCGACCAGAATGAAAATGACCGCGTTGCCCAGGGTCGGAAACATGTAGCTCCAACTCACCGGATCTCCCATCAACAGCTTTTCACGGATGTCGAAGTTATCCAGCTTGGGGATGAAGAAGTACGTGACTTTCAGCATGCCGGCGACCCAGGCCTGATCCGTGTGCTCAATCAGGTGCTGAAACGAGCTGCTGATATGCCCGGCGAAGTAGATGAACATCGTCAGAACGATGTTGAAGGCGACCGAGGAGGCCATCACCGAAACCGCCACCGCGATGGAGGACAACACCACCAACTCGAAGAAGACCAGGATCAACGCCTTCGTCAGGTTCATCATGCTGAGGCCGAGGTGAGCGTCGATCTTGTCGTGTTGCTTGGCGTAGTAGAAGATCAGGAAGACGAGGCCCATCATGAAGACATTGACGAACACGGTCAGGATGATCCCGAAAAACTTGCCCAGGATGAAGTGCAGCCGATCGACGGGCTTGGCGAGGATGGTAAAGATCGTTTTGCGCTCGATCTCTGAAGGGATGAGAGACGCCCCCAAAAAAACCGAGATCAACATCCCAGCCAGCAGAATCGACCCCAGTCCGAAGTCGGTGATAAATTTCTCCTCTTCTCCCGTGGACATGAAAGAGAAGAAATTCGAGATTCCAATCGAGATCATTCCGAAGATCAGAATGATCAGGAAAACACGGCGGCGAACCGCCTCCTGGAAGGTGTTCCAGGCAATCACACCCGTTGTGCTCACAGGTTGTCCCCTCCTCGAATTGCCCGGATGAAGACATCTTCAAGGGTTTCGCTTCTGGGCTCCACGGCGAGGAGCTTGCCTTTGGCGTTGCGAATGACCTCCATGATGTTAAAGATCTGATCCGGGGTGTTAGCTTCGATCACGTGGCGGCCGTCCGTCGACGTCATGGTTGCGTTCATCTTCTTCAATTCCTGCATCGCCGTATCGTTGAGATCGGTGGCCACCACGTCGGTGCGACGGCTGTCGCTCAGGAGATCCTGGACGCGGCCGAAGCGGACCAGGTTGCCGCGGTGCAGGATGGCCACCCGGTCGCAGATCGCCTGAACGTCGGCGAGGAGGTGCGAGCACAGGAACACGGTCTTGCCTCGCTCCCTCAACCCCAGGATCGACTCCTTCATGTCGATGGCCCCAAGAGGATCAAGCCCGGTTGTTGGCTCATCGAGGAACAGGAGATCGGGATCGTTCAGGAGCGCCTGAGCCAGGCCGATCCGCTGGGTCATTCCTTTGGAATAGTGTCGGATCATCATCTTGCGGCGCTCTTTGAGACCGACCAGGTCCAACAATTCCTCCGCCTTCTTTTGTCGGACTTCCTTGCTGAACCCGAACAGCTTGCCGTAGAAGTTCAGAAGCTCGTCGGCATTCAGATAATCATAGAAATAAGGACCGTCTGGCAGGAAGCCAATCCGCTGCTTCACACCGATATTGCGCGCCGACTGCCCGAAGATCTCCACCTTGCCGCTGGTGGGACGAAGAAGCCCCAGCAACAGTTTGAGGGTCGTGGTCTTCCCCGAGCCGTTCGGACCGACCAGGCCGAAAATCTCCCCGCGACGAACATCGATCGACAGCTTGTTCAGCGCCAGCACGGAAGCCGACCCAAGGGAGGTCTTAAACTCCTTCGTAAGACCCTCCGTCTTGAGGATTGCTTCCCCTGGCTCGGCCTCCTGACGTAAACCTGCCTCCGTCGTAGCACTCTGGGAGTTTGCCACGTCCGCCATCAGCCATTCCTCCTTTTCAATCTCTTAATTCATAATCCAAAGAAGCCCAACTGGCTTGGATTATATTGATTCTGCCCACCCTTGTCAACGCGGGCAGATCTGGGCCCTCTCGGGGATTCAACCGTGACCAGCCTTCGCAACTCCTGCCCCGAAACTGTTCTCAAGGAACAATTCTCCAACGAAGATGGTTCCCACCATACCTTTTCCCACCGTGGCAGCAATCCCTCACCGGGGAATGCTGACAGCGAAAAGTGGTACTTTGGGCTGGCCACGGCAGTTCGTCGTCGTCGAGGAAGTCGGTCTCTCCCGTCGGCAACGAGAAACGAGGCCGTTCAGTTCATTCCCGATCCACTTAGAGGAAATCAGGGGCTACCTGCCGAATAACCTTCTGGCTCCTCCGCCCGGAAGCTTGGAGCGGGGGTCATAAGGAAACGGAGACACCGCATGATGACCGCAGCTTGCCTTAGAACTCGTCCAACAATAAATCCGCGTTTCCCCAATCCCGGCGTGGCAGAGTTACCTGCAAACAGACGAAAGCACCGCGGAGTTGTTCTTGGACGAGTTCTTAAGTACGCCGCATGTCTTTCCGCCCTCGTGCTGTCCACAACGGGGGGATCCGTCGCTCGGTCGGCTAACTCGCCAGACTTGGTTCTCTATCTTTCACCCAGCGGCAACGACGATTGGTCGGGCAGGCTGGAGAAGCCGAACAAGACGAAAACCGATGGACCGTTGGCTTCGCTGGCAGGCGCCAGGGCGGCGATACGCAAGCTGAAAGCCTCGGGCGGGTTGCAGCGACCTGTTCGGGTGATCGTGAAGGACGGAACCTACTCCCTCGCCGAGCCTTTCGTTCTGGAGCCTCAAGATTCCGGGACCGAGCAGTGCCCCATCACCTACGCCGGTGAAACGGGCAGGCGACCGGTCCTCAGCGGTGGAAGAGTCCTCAAGGGATGGCGGAAGCAAGGGAATCGCTGGGTTGTCGACCTTCCCGAGGTGAAATCCGGGGAATGGAATTTCAGCGCCCTCTGGATCAAGTCGAGCTCTTCGAAATCGTGGGAGCGGCGCACCCGCGCGCGGACTCCGAATGAAGGATACTTCCACACAACCGGCAAAGCTCCGCCAGTCCCTGACCCGCAGGGCGGAAAGCCGATCCCCATGACCAACCGCGCCTTCAGGTTCAAGCCGGGGGACCTCAAGGCGTGGGATAGTCTCGAGGAGGCGATCGTTGTCGTCTACCAGTCCTGGGAGACTTCGACTCATCGCATCGCTTCGGTGGACGAGGAGAAGCACGTCGTGACCTTCAAGAACGCGGCGCCGTGGGCGTTCGAGTACTGGGGTCCGAAGGTGCGATACTACGTCGAAAACGTGCCCGAGGCGCTCGACGCTCCAGGGGAGTGGTATCTCGACCGAAAGACCGGCGTGTTGTCTTACCTTCCCTTCCCCGGCGAGGATCTCTCGAGGACGACCGTCGTCGCCCCGGTCGTGAGGCAACTCCTCCTGTTCCAGGGAAAACCGGCTGAGGGGCTGTTTGTTGAGCACGTTCGCTTCGAGAACCTGAGGCTCCAGCACACGGACTTCACGGTCTCGCCACAGGGGTACGCTTCGGGACAGGCGGCCTGCGAGATGTGGGGGGCCCTCGAGGCCGTGGGGGCTCGGAACTGTTCGGTGGAAGGTTGTGAGATCGCGCACCTCGGCACGTACGGTGTGTGGCTGAGATTCGGGTGTCAGGACAACCGGATCGCGCGCAACGAGCTTCACGATCTTGGCGGCGGAGGCGTGCGACTGGGTGAAGGCTCTGATCCCAAGACCGAGCCTGAGGCGGCTCAGCGAAACGTCGTGGACAATAACTTCATCCACGACGGCGGGAAGATCGACCCGGGCGCGGTCGGTGTGTGGATCGGGCGGACCAGCTATAACACCGTCTCTCACAACGAGATCTGCGACCTCTACTACACCGGCATCTCCGTCGGCTGGAGCTGGGGGTATGCCCCGAGCAGCGCGCATCACAACACCGTCGAGTTCAACCACATCCACGA
>JACQGJ010000121.1 GCA_016199605.1 Armatimonadota bacterium
CCGTCGTAGTGAACGGTCGCCGTGCCGTTTCTCGTAGCGGGAGAGAACGCCACGGCGAGCGTTCACTACAATGGACTCGAGGGGGCGACATCAGAATAGATAATGCACACACCGACCACCCGACCTGACATCCTCGTCCAGCTCGGTGCGGCTGTCGATGCAACGGAAGAAGAAGGCAGGTTGGTGGTACGGTGGAAGTCAAATGACAGGGAAGAACCTTCCGGCGGCCGATCCTGTCACTCAGTGTGCAACCTTGCGTTGCCTCCTCCAAACCATAAATCCTCCTCGCATAAATTCAGATAGACCTTTTCACACTCCTCGTGTTGACTGTATAATCCCGCCGTTATTGTTCGTGGTCGCAACGCCCGCTTGACTGACACGAACTAAGGAGCGGAGGCATGAATTGCGACAGATTGGTTTCGGAGGCAACTCATGAAAATCACCAAAGCCGTGATAACCGCCGCTGGCAGGGAGCAGCGGAATTTGCCGCTTCAGACCTTGATCGACCGAGACGGGCGGGAAAGATCAGTCCTTGGGATTATCGTCGAAGAAGCCCTGAGGGCGGGCATCGAGGAGATCGGTGTTGTCGTGCGACTTGGAGACGAAGGTCCTTACGCGGAAGTGGTTGGGGATCATGCCGGGCGACTCCGGTTTTTACACCAGTCCGAACCGTTAGGATATGGCCACGCAATACTGTGCGCCAAGCCCTTTGTCGGACAGGATCCCTTCCTTCACCTGGTAGGCGACCACCTGCACATCAGCCGCACCGACAAAAGCTGCTCCCAGCAGCTTGTTGAACGGGCTGAGGCGGAAGCCTGCGCCGTCTCAGCAGTTCAGGCAACGCGCGAAAGTCTCCTGCCCTACTACGGATCAGTGGGGGGGCGTCCCGTGGAAGGGCGGCAGGACCTCTACCAGATCAAAACGGTCATAGAGAAGCCCACTCCCACGGCAGCCGAGCGGCAGCTTATCGTTCCCGGCCTCCGAGCCGGACACTATCTTTGCTTTTTTGGAATGCACGTCCTTACACCTGGAGTGATGGAAATCCTCGAGCAACTCCTCGGATCGGCCGGCGGGGCAGGCGGCGTCACGCTCTCCGAGGCCCTTGCTGAACTGGCGAAGCGCGAGCAATACCTCGCCCTGGGGATGTCCGACTGGCGGTACGACGTTGGAGCCAGATATGGACTGCTGACCGCCCAACTCGCGCTTGCGTTGAGCGGACAAGATCGAGACGAAGTGATCACCAAGCTCCTCGAACTCCTCGCCCTGCGCGAGCGGGGCAGGATCGGGGGAAGTAAGGGACTATGAGCGAACTCACCAAGATCATCACTGCCACAGACCCGGCGACTCGGAATCGCTCCCTCGAGGGCTTTTGTCGGTCGGCGACTCTGGAGGAGCTTTTGACGGAGTGTGAGGACCTCGACCGGTTTCGTCGTGAGAGCAGCAACCTCTATGAGCGCGTGCGAGCGTTGTTCTTCCTCGCGGCCCTCCACCGCTATCACCTCCCTGCAAAATCCGGAATGCACACCAAGGGGAGAATTCCTTTCGACAGTTATGTCCATTTGCTCCACCGGAGGTTTGAGGAGGCGATTGATGGCTTTCTGACGGTTCAGGCGGCTGAAGGTCCCAACGACGGGATCTCGAGCGCGCTGGCGGCAGCCTATCGGGGGCTGGGATTCCAGACACTCACCGACCAGGTGCGGCACAGCGTCCGATCGGTCCGTGGCAATCAATGGATGTTCCGCACAGGTCATCCCGCCGACCACCCGCTGCGCGTCCGCTCGGAACTCCTCACGCGTCCCAGTCTCGACAGCCTTTTTCCTATTCTGCACGAAGCCACCTCGGTCCGGATGGACCTGACCCACAGCGGCTGGAGCGATATCTTCTTCCTGGGCATGGATTTTCCGGAAGGTGCTCGAGTTCTGAACGTTTCTATTGATCTGAGTGTGCGCGGCGACGGCGGTTCGAGTAATCCCCGTCCTCCGGTCGAAGCCTTCTTGCGGGTAATCGACCAACCTCTCTTGAGACTGGTCAGCGAAGATTTGGGAGCGACCGCAGAAATCACTAACCTGGGGGAAGTCTTTGATTTCGCTCGCGACTACCTGGGATTGCTGAAGGCTGCGGTCATAGCGTCCGGCCTCGTCCCCCCGGGAATGGAAGGGGCGGAACAACCTCTCTCTGACGTGCTGACGCGCCTTGTCAAGCCAGGTCACGGGCTTGAGATCGTCAGCCGGGTCAACGGGATACCCAAGGGATCACGACTTGCGGTCTCAACGAGTTTGCTGTCCTGTCTGATCGCGGCGTGTATGCGCGCTACGGGTCAGACCCGCTCCCTCACCGGCCAACTTACGGAGGACGAGCGTCGCCTGGTTGCGGCCCGCGCAATCCTCGGAGAGTGGTTGGCAGGCTCGGGGGGGGGGTGGCAGGATTCAGGCGGCGTGTGGCCTGGCATCAAACTGATTCAGGGAGAGCAAGCCACCGAAGAGGACCCGGAGTTCGGGTTGAGTCGTGGCCGTCTGCTGCCGAGCCATCATATTCTCACACCGGAAGAAGTCTCAGAGGAGACGCGACAGAAGCTTCAGAACAGCCTTGTGCTCGTCCATGGCGGAATGGCCCAGGACGTGGGACCCATCCTCGAAATGGTCACGGAGAAATACCTGCTCCGTTCCGAAGCGGAGTGGGAGGGTCGTCAGGAGGCAATGCGGATTCTCGATCAGATTGTCACGCAACTCCAGCGAGGAGACATCCAGGGGATCGGGGCCTCCACGCATCGTAACTTCGACGGTCCCCTTCAGACCATCATTCCGTGGGCGGGCAATCTGTACACGGACTCCCTGATTCATGAGGCCCGCGACGAATTCGGGACCGACTTCTGGGGGTTCTGGATGCTGGGAGGCATGTCCGGCGGTGGGATGGGGTTCCTCTTCGATCCCAGCAAGAAACCCCGCGCTCAGGAACGTATGCAAGAGATCATGAGTGCCACCAAACGCCGCTTCGAACATGCTATTGCGTTTGCCATGGAGCCGGTCGTCTACGATTTCTCGATCAATGAACGCGGCACCTACGCTGACCTTCTTACCGGCGATGCGGCCCTCATGCCCCCAGGTTACTACACGATGACCGTGCCCTCCTTGCTGCGGATCGAGACTCGCCAGTTGTCGCCTTTCCGGCGGGCCGAATTGGATCGCTTCGGCGTCGCCTGCAGGACTGATCCCGAGCTCTCGGGCATGGTGCAAGTCCTGTTCGACCGCATCCTTCCACGAGCAGAAGGTGAAGAGTCCGGATCGCAAAGCCTTGAAGCCCTCCTTGACGAATACGGCTTCGACCGCGTGCAGCATGAGCAGGTCCGCTCCGACCTGAAGAGCGGTCGCATCGGTCTCGCTCAGAACCGCCTTCCTGTGCGCAGCAAGATCGAAGACGTCGAGTTAAAGGATGTTTACGATGCCACTCACGGACTGCCGGAGGAGTTTCGCAATCTTGGCATGGAGGCCCTGGCCGAGGGATCCGTTGCAGTCGTCTCGTTGGCTGGCGGGACCGGGAGTCGCTGGACAAAAGGGGCCGGAGTCGTCAAGGCCCTCAGTCCGTTTTGCAGCTTGGGCGGACGTCACCGTTCTTTTATCGAAGCGCATCTTGCGAAAAGCCGACGGGTCGGCAGACTCACCGGAAAGCCACTGCCTCACCTCCTCACCACCAGCTACCTGACCCACGCGCCGATCGAGGAATACCTCCGGTCGCAAAGCAACTACGACTATCCCGGCCCCGTCCTTTTGTCACCCGGCCGTATCGTCGGTCTGCGCCTGATCCCGACGACTCGCGACCTCCGGTTCGCCTGGGAGGAAATGCCTCAGCAATTGCTGGATGAACAAGCACAGAAAGTCCGGGACAGCCTCCACGCCGCGTTACTCGAATGGGCGCGGCAGAGCGGTGAAGGGAACGACTACACCGACAACCTGCCCATGCAGTGCCTTCATCCCGTCGGTCACTGGTATGAGGTACCGAACCTCCTGCGGAACGGCACTTTGGCGCGGTTGCTGGAGGACCACCCCAACCTCAGGCACCTCATGATCCACAATATCGACACACTTGGCGCTGATGTCGACCCAGGGATCCTCGGGTACCATGTCAGCCAGGGGGCCGCGCTCACCACAGAAGTGATCACCCGGCGGATCGAGGATCGGGGTGGCGGGTTGGCGCGCATCGACGGTCGCCTGCGGTTGATCGAGGGTCTGGCTCTCCCACGGGAGGAGATTGAGTTCGATCTCTCCTACTACAACTCCAGCACCAGTTGGGTCGACCTCGATCAACTCCTTGAGGTCTTCTCTCTGACTCGCGCAGATTTGGCCAGCCCCGAGAAGGTCGTCACCGCCGTCCGCAACCTCGCCGCAAGGATGCCGACCTATATCACTCTCAAAGACGTGAAGAAACGATGGGGGAAAGGGCAGGAAGATATCTTCCCGGTGACCCAGTTCGAGAAACTCTGGGGTGACATGACGGCGCTGCCCGAGTTGAGCTGCCGGTTTGTAGTCGTGCCTCGCATGAGAGGACAACAACTGAAAGAGCCTGCCCAACTTGACGGCTGGCTCCGAGACGGTTCTGCCAGCTACCTCGAGTCTATCTGTGACTGGGAGTGAAGTCTTGCCGCTTCCACATGCCTGGCTCGTCAAACCCCACCAAACGCAGCCCAGAATCCTCGCCTGGGCCGAACGATATCCTGAGCTTGTCGAGTTGGACTCCGTGCAACAGTTCGTCGGCTTTGACGTTTACCTCATTACTGTGACTGACAGACGAGTGCCGGACGAAGGCAAGATGAAGTGCCTGTTCACACAACCTCACGCCCATGAGCCGGCAACGACAGCCGCCTGCATGGACTTCCTCAGTCAGTTGCTCGATGGGTGTCACCTCGACGGAACACCGACCGACCTGGATCGTGACCGGATTCTCAACGAAACCGTTCTCAGCTTCGTGCCCGACGGCAACCCCGAGGGTCGCGCACGTTCGCCGGAGCTTTGCTGGGATGGGAGCAAGTGGAGCAACGAGGAGTTCTGGTGCTTCATGCGCGGGATCGATCCTCGTACTCTCGGAATGTGGGAACGCTTCGACCATTGGGACTTGCGCGAGCAGGACCCGCGTCCCCTCAGTCTCGGAATCGTCTACGAACAAATCGGCGAGTTCGAGTACGTCGAACCAAATCGCAGCCATGCCTCGGCGTACTTCCGACTGATTCATCAGGCTCTCGAGAAGCGCGACTACGACCAGTTCCTCGATCTGCACCAGACGGAGTTCATCAATTCAGAGTTCAACTGCATGATGCTGCTCCCTATTCTTCAGGAGGAGCTGCCGAAACCCCTCCAGCGAGAGAACTCGGCGTGGGCACAAGAGATCGTCGAGGCGTGGCGCGAGGCTGGTGCGAGCCCTGTCTCCGGACCGCAGCCTCTGAGCTATACCGGCGTGCAGGGAGATTACTTTCGCCACCGATGGGGTCACATTTATCACCGTCTGCCGTGTGTGAGTACCGAGGTCCACAACAACAGCCCGCGTACTTCACCCGCGGAGCAGCAACGGCTGACCGAGATCGCGATCCGGGTCAGCGTGGCGAGGCGCGGACTCACAGAGTCCGAGTTGTCGGGGAGTGCCCGGAAGGAGGCGAGAGTCCTGTGACAAACGTCGAGATTTCCAAGGTTCTTGAAGAGATTGGCACGATGCTCGAGTTGAAGGGCGAGAATCCCTTCAAGGTTCGCGCTTACGAGCGCGCGGCGCGGGAGCTGGAGACGCAGAATGAAAGCGTTGAAGACCTCGTGGCCGACGGGAGGCTGGAGGAGCTGCCCGGCATCGGCAAGGCTCTGGTTGAGAAGATCACCGAGCTGGTGACCACCGGACGCCTGAAGTACTATGAAGACCTGAGGGCGACGATCCCAGAGGGCTTGTTTGAGATGCTGCACATTCCGGGGTTCGGGCCGAAGAAGGTGAACGCCGTGTTTTCCAAGATGGGGATTTCCTCACTTGAGGAACTCGAGGGGGCGGCGAAGGAAGGGCGATTGAGCTCTTTAGAGGGCTTCGGGAAGAAGACGGAGGCGAAGGTCCTCGAAGGGCTGGAGTCCATGAAGCAGCGGGTGGGGTTGCGCCGGCTGGGAGAGGTCCTGCCCGTCGCCGAGGAGATCGTGGCAGCGCTCGCACGCTGCGCGGCCGTGAACCGTGTTTGCTACGCCGGAAGTCTCCGCCGTATGAAGGAAGTGGTGAAGGACATCGACATCCTCGCGAGTTCTGACGAACCCGAAACAGTGATGGACCTTTTCGTTGGACTCCCCGTGGTCAGTCAGGTCGTGGCCAAAGGGAGCACCAAGTCGAGCGTCCTTCTGAACCTCGGTATCGCGTGCGATCTGCGCGTTGTCCCGGAAGAGAGCTTCGCTGCTGCCATGCAGTATTTCACGGGGAGCAAGGATCACAACGTGCACCTCCGCGGCCTCGCCAAGGACTTGGGCTACAAGGTCAATGAGTATGGAGTGTTCCGGGGTGAGGAGAGAATCCCGTGTGCCACAGAAGAGGAGATCTACGAACTCCTTGGATTGCAGTACATCCCGCCGGAGATGCGGGAGGATACGGGGGAGATCCACCTCGCCGCCGCCGGGACCATTCCGCGACTCATCGAGGCAACCGATCTTGTTGGGATGTTGCACTGCCACACTCGATGGAGCGATGGAAGGAATTCCGTTGAGGAGTTGGCCCGCGCTGTCCAGGAGCGCGGATACCAGTACCTGGCGATTTGTGACCACAGCCAGTCGTCCTACATAGCCAACGGACTGACCGTCGAGCGCCTCCAGCAGCAATGGAAGGAGATCGACGACGTCAACCGGAATTTCCGGGGCTTTCACATTCTCAAGGGGATCGAATCCGACATCAGGAGCGACGGCAGCCTGGACTATCCTGAGGAGATTCTGGAGCAACTCGACCTTGTCGTCGGGTCAGTACACCAGAGCCTGAACATGCCAGCAGAGCAGATGACCAGCCGGCTCGTGACAGCCCTCTCCAACCCTCACCTTCACATCCTGGGTCACCCGACCATGCGGCTACTCCTGGAGCGAGAGCCCTCGGCGTTCGACATGGAGGCAGTCATCGAGGCGGCGGCGCTGTACGGCAAGATCCTCGAGCTTAACGCGAACTATTACCGGCTGGACCTCAACTGGCTGCACTGCAAGCTCGCCAAGTCCCGCGGGGTCAAGATGGCAATCAACACAGACGCTCATGACCTTGAGGGACTCGACCATATTCGGTACGGTATCGGTACGGCAAGGAGAGGATGGTTGACGAAAGAGGACGTTGTCAACTGCTTGGGGCTGGACGATCTAAGGGCGTTGGTGGGACGCTAACCACACGGTCAGCGACACCCCAAGTCCCGGGCCATGTCACAGTACAGCCGGACTCGTTCCACCGGCGTCCCTGGGGTGACCGGACTGCCAAGACTGACGACGAAGCGACTGCCGTTTCTGCGGCCTGCTGCAATCTGCCTTGAGATCTCAGCGCGCAATTGCGCTTCCGTTCCATTCTGCAGGACACCCACCGCATCGAGGTTTCCCAGGACCGCACAGCGTCCCTCCGTCCGTGCCACAACTTCCTCGATGTCGATGACAAAGCCTTTCTTGCTTTCCTCCAGAGACAAGGCGTCCGCTCCGGTTGAGAGTAGCGCCTCCCACTTCCCCGCGGGGTCTCCGCAGTAGTAGTAGATGCTGTGCATGCCCTCGTTACGAATTGCCTCGACCAGTTGCCGCACAAAGGGGAGGTTCAGAGCCGCAAAGGCTTCAGGACTGACCATGTCGGTCAGGCATTCCTCAATCCAGATCCCCGCGGCGCCGAGGGCCGCCGCGGCGCGAACCTGGTGCAGACTGTGAAGAAGGAACCTCTCGCAGGCGTACCTGACAAGCTCAGGGCGTGAGGCGACCATTATCATCATGCCTTCGAATCCCCAAAGCGAGTAACACAGCCACAGCGGGGAAGCCACGTGGCAGACCGGATAGAGCTCCTCCCCGAATTGCTCAAGCATCCTGGCTGCGAGATCTCTCCGTCCATCCACCTTGAGGCTCGCGAGGCTCTCCGGGCCGGGTGGGGGCACCGACCTGTCCACCTCCTCGTTGGTTTCCACCAGATGACCGGGATGAACCGACTGCATTGCGCAGTTGGGATCCCAACCGGCAATCCGGGGTTCGATCAGTTGAGCTACTTCACCGGTCAAGTTGTCGACTCTGAAAACCTCACCGTTGCGTTCCTCGATGCTGAGGTTCTCGCGGACGTGTCGCGGGGAAAACGCAGGCAGCGCGAACCAGTCCTGCCCGGTCTTCTCGATGACCTCGCTGCGCCATTGGACATGGTGTCCGAGGTCCGGAGAGAACTGGTACCACCACGGAAAGTCGGTGAGCTGCGACCAGTGGTCTCTGAGGTAAATCCCCTCATAGCAGATCACCACGGGAATCTCTCGCGTTCCCTCCCGCGAGAACGCCGCGGCGATCTTCGCTCTTCCTGTCATGCTTCCACTCGCTCTCTTAATCGTTTGATATCGTCTCGGAGTTCGGCCGCTCGCTCGAATTCCAGGGCTTTAGCAGCCACCCGCATTTCCCGCTCCATCTCCTCGAGGAGCTGCAGAATATCGTCAGGCTCCGTAGGAATGGCGCCGGTGGTCCTGCCCCTCTGTCCGGGGCGACTCGATCCGCCGGGAAGATGGGTGTGATACTCCGCGCGTTCCTCAGCGACCATCGGCGACTCGATGACCTCCCGGATTTCCTTCTGTATGGAGATTGGGGTGATCCCTTGTTGCAGATTGTGCTCGAACTGCACACGACGGCGACGATTGGTTTCCTCAATGGCTCGTCGCATCGAGCCGGTCACGGAATCTGCGTACATGATAACTCTCCCATCGACGTTGCGCGCGGCTCGGCCAATCGTCTGAACCAGGGAGACCTCCGACCGCAGAAAGCCCTCCTTGTCGGCATCGAGAATGGCCACCAGCGTGACTTCCGGCAGGTCGAGTCCCTCCCGTAAGAGGTTTATGCCAACCACCACATCGTGTTTCCCTATTCTCAAGTCCCTGAGGATAACCGTCCGCTCAAGGGTCTCGATATCGGAGTGCAGATAGTGGACTTTGATCTCGGCCTCGACCAGATAGTCGGTGAGATCCTCCGCCATCCGCTTGGTCAGAGTAGTGACCAGCACTCGCTGACCTTTCTCCGCCCGATCGCGGATTTCGAACAGCAGGTCATCAATCTGTCCTTTGGTTGGACGGACCTCGACCTCAGGATCCACGAGACCAGTCGGTCGCGCGATCTGTTCCACGAGCCTTTGCTTCAGTTCCATCTCGTAGGGTCCCGGAGTCGCCGAGGTATAGAGAACCTGGTTCACTCGCTGCTGGAACTCGGGGAACTTGAGGGGGCGGTTGTCGTAGGCGGAGGGCAGACGGAAGCCGTGATCGACGAGATTGTCTTTGCGCGACTTGTCGCCCGCGTACATCCCGTTGAGTTGGGGTATCGTCTGGTGAGACTCGTCAATGACGAGGAGGAAGTCTTTCGGGAAGTAATCCAGCAAATTGAAGGGAGGCTGTCCCGGTTGACGACCATCAAGGTGCCGAGAGTAATTCTCGATGCCGAGGCAGTAGCCGACTTCCCGCATCATCTCGATGTCATATCGCGTGCGCTGCTCGAGGCGCTGGGCTTCCAGAACCCGACCCTTGCGCTGGAAGTAGGCGAGACGCTCGGACAGCTCCACCTCAATGTCCTGAATCGCCCGCTCGATCCGCTCTTCCGAAGCGACATAGTGAGTGGCCGGGAAGATCGTGAGGCTGCCTTGTTTGGAGATCGCCTCGCCCGTCAACGGGTTGACAAGGGCGATGTCGTCAACCTCCTCACCGAAAAAGTCCACTCGAACGATCACCTCTTCGTCCGCGGGGTGGACCTCCAGCACGTCTCCCCGCACTCGGAACGTGCCGCGGGTGAGGTTGAGGTCATTTCGATTGAAGCGCATACTCACAAGCTTGTCCAGCAACTCCCTCCGTTTGTAGGACAACCCCGTTGCGAGTTGGACCGTCGTTTCCTGATATAACTCAGGAGATCCCAAACCATAGATGCAGGAGACACTGGCGACAATGATTGTGTCACGGCGCTCGGACACAGCCTGGGTTGCGCTGTGACGGAGACGGTCGATCTCCTCATTCACCGTGGCTTCTTTCTCAATGTAGGTGTCGGTATGGGGCATGTAAGCCTCAGGTTGGTAGTAGTCGTAAAAGCTGACGAAATACTCTACCGCGTTCTCAGGGAAGAACTCGCGAAACTCCGAGCAGAGCTGCGCTGCGAGCGTCTTGTTGTGGGCGATCACCAGCGTCGGACGATTCACCTGGGCGATGACGTTGGCGATGGTGAAAGTCTTCCCCGAGCCGGTGACCCCGAGGAGGACCTGGTGTTGCAGCCCTCGCTGAACGCCGTCGGTCAGTTGCTCAATGGCCTTCGGCTGGTCTCCGGCTGGACCAAAAGGAGCTTGAAGTTTGAAGGAGGAAGTATGCGACATGAGGGTTGATTCCTGAAACCGATCTGAGCCTACACCGTCCACCACCCTCTGTCAAGAAAGTCAATTCCCCTTGACGCCTCGCGAGCGGCATCCCTATAATGGAGCGCGCTCGGACAGCGCCCATCAAAACGAGGGACCCCGTGCATCCACCAGAACCGACCCGACTGCATCGAAGCAACACCGCCTTACTGGTGATCGACCTTCAGGAAAAGTTGATGCCTGTCATCAGTAATGGAGAGGAAGTAATCCGTCAGACTCTCAACCTGATGCGAGCGGCCCAGGTGCTGGAGCTTCCAGTGTTCGTCACCGAGCAGTATCCCAAAGGACTGGGGGCCACCGTGGCCGGAGTCCGGGAGGTAAGCAATCAACTTACCTCGTTCGAGAAGACAACGTTTGACGGGTGCATTCCGGAGGTGCAGCAGGCTCTGCGCAGCCAGGGAATACGATCGCTGATTGTGGCGGGAGTTGAAACACACGTCTGCGTGACGCAAACCGTCCTTTCCGCCCTCAGGTCCGATCTTAACGTGCACGTGATCAACGAAGCGACCTCCTCTCGCACCGAGGCGAACCGCCAGATCGGCCTTCAGCGAATGCACGACGCAGGCGCCGTAGTTGGCAGCGTCGAAATGGCCTTGTTTGA
Organism: Armatimonadota bacterium; assembly: GCA_016199605.1. Lineage (GTDB taxonomy): Bacteria > Armatimonadota > Abditibacteriia > CG2-30-59-28 > CG2-30-59-28 > JACQGJ01. The sequence continues at coordinate 11,180 of JACQGJ010000121.1, forward strand.
GCTTTTGCAGGAATCGGGTACTCCTGCCTTCAAGGCGATCCTGCAGATCATCAAGTGACGGCTCGTGAAGCACCGGCGAGCCCCCACCTGTTCCCAGTAACCATTGACTATGTTTTCACGTTATCTGACAAACTTCGATCCAGCAACGTCTGAGACCAGGACTTACGATTTCCTGGTCGTTGGCAGCGGCATTGCCGGGCTGTGGAGCGCGCTCGAGGCGGCTGACCACGGGACGGTCGCTGTTGTCACCAAAGGTCCACTGGAGGAAGGCTCCACCAAGTATGCTCAAGGAGGCATCGCCGCCGCCCTGTGCCCACAAGACTCCCCTGCGCTCCATCTCCAGGACACCATGGTTGCCGGCGCGGGTTTGTGCAATCAGGAGGCTGTATCCATCCTCGTTACCGAGGGGCCGACCCGTGTGCGAGAACTGGTGAAACGTGGAGCACAGTTCGACGAGGAGAACGGTCAGCTCATCCTTGCCCGCGAGGGCGCTCACGGAATTCGTCGCATCGTACGGGCGAAGGGGGACCAGACGGGGAAGGAGGTTGAGCGCGCGCTCGTCGAGGATATTCGGCACAACCCGGTGGACCTGTATGAGGGCTACTTCGCCGTTGATCTGCTCACTCAGGGAGAAGAGTGTGTGGGGATGCTGACCTGGTCCATCGCAGAACAGCGCTTCGTGCTCTTCATTGCCTCAACTACCCTCCTTGCCACAGGGGGCGCCGGACAGCTCTTCAAAGTGACAACCAATCCAGCCGTGGTTACCGGAGACGGGATGGCAATGGCCTATCGCGCCGGAGCATGGCTGCAGGACATGGAGTTCATGCAGTTCCATCCGACCGCTTTGGCGAAGGATGCTTCCCCCAAGTTCCTGATCAGCGAGGCGGTAAGAGGAGAAGGCGCCCGACTGGTCAACACGATCGGACATCGTTTCATGCCCGACTATCACCCGGACGCTGAATTGGCCCCGCGAGATGTTGTCAGTCGCAGCATCGTCGCGGAGATGCAGAAAACCGGGTCGCCCCATGTGCTCCTCGACCTCACCTCACACTCGCGCGAGAGCATTCAAGGACGATTCCCCACGATCTTTCAGACCTGCTGTGATTACGGCATCGATCCCTCCGACGAATTGATTCCCGTTTCTCCCGCCGCCCATTACACCATGGGAGGGGTCAGGACCGGCCTCAACGGCGAGACAAACCTGAAGCGACTGTACGCCTGCGGGGAGGTGGCCTGCACGGGAGTCCACGGCGCCAACCGCCTCGCCAGCAACTCCCTGCTGGAAGGACTCGTCTTCGGTTCCCGCTCGGTGAAAGCCGCGCGTCGGGCCGTGAAACACCTTGGGGCTCCCCAAGTCGCTCTGTCACCGGTGCGGCGGCTTCGACCCTATCAAGAGGATGTGGGCTGTGTGGAGACCCGAAGGACGTTGCGGAATCTCATGTGGAGCCAGGTTGGGTTGCTGCGTTCGGAGGAGGCTCTGGTGGGGGCCTTGGACCAGATCGACCGCATGGCCGAAGTCGTTCACCAGTTGCCCGCTCGCCCCGAGACGTGGGAGTTGGCCAACATGGTCCTGCTCAGCCGACTCATCGCCTTTGCGGCGTTGGTGCGCACGGAGAGCCGCGGAGCACACCAAAGAGAGGACTTTCCAAAGGTCGACGACGTCCACTGGAAAAAGCACGCTGCCCTGCACCGTCGCACGGGTGACGGCGTCACCATCGAAGACGACCCCGAGATATCTTTCGCATAGCCGGCCAGGTCATCTTCGGGGGCCAGGCAGACAGGCGAGGGAGTTGAAGCCTGAGTGGATTGTTGACCTCCGCAGATTAACGCAGGTTTTCGCAGAGGGAGAAACCAAAGGATAATCTGCGCCAATCAGTGGAATCTGCGGATTTGCGGGATGGACAAGGTATTTTACTCCCCTATACTGGCTTCTTCTTCTCTTCCAGCAGATCACACATCACGGGCCTCTTCGCTTTCTCCCACCGCCACGATTGAATCTCGAAAGGTCGAAGAGTGGCCTGAATCGTGCGGTAGCCCCGTGGGCCGGTAACTGTAGCCGTTGCCGCCTTGCCGCGGGTTTCGACAAGCCGGGCAATGAAGCCCTTGCCATCTTCCGCCTGTTTGAGTGCGGTCAGATGGACAGCGACCGGCTCACAGCGGAACAGAGAGAACGGCTCAGTCGTCTTCCCGGGCTGACTCCCCTCAAAGGCAATCTGCAAGGGCTGGGACAGGGCCGCTGCCAACTCCGGCAGGCCGAGGTCAGTGCGGCCGCCGCCGGCGACGAGCCGGTAATGCACGCGGCGCAATCCCTGGTCGCTCACCGTTCTTTCGGCATCTGGAATGGAGTCGTCGTAAGTCAGATAGCCATGATACGGACTTCGCAAGAGAGTGAGGCGAATCTCTGTTCCCTTCTTCGGCTCGCAGAGAACATCCGCGCCGCCAAGACTGTCGGCCGCGATGCCGACGGAATAGGGCATTGGCCTGCCCTTGGACTGCGTCGCCTGCCCACGTGCCCTCAGCCACTTCTGCACGGGTTGCTCTTCGCCGTTCGTGGGGCGCTCGAGGGTGCCGTAAGGAATCTCATAGAAGGACCGTCCTTGCTCGACCGCGAGGGGAAAGGCAATCTTCACAGTCTTCAGCTTGTCGTTCCACATCACCTCGAGCACGAAATCCACGAAGTCGGAATCGCGGTACAAGGACATGCGCAGACATGCCGTACACCGGCCATACTCGCTGCGAACCTCAAGCCGAGCACGCAGTGGCCCCGATTCGAGCAGTCGTACCTGAGTAGCCGTGAACCGCCCGATCACATCGCCGAAGCGACTGCGTCCCGTGCCCCATGTGTCCCCCAGATCGCGGACAACCAGCAGGTCATTGGCGCGGGCGCCGCGTTTCACCAGCTCCAGTCCTCGCTTCTTGTCGAGCAGCGAACGAATCGCCCCCGTTTTCTCATCCAGACGAACCCGCCAGAAGCGATTCTCCAGAGAGGTCTTTGTGGCCCTCAGGTCAGACTCCACTTGTGGTGGTCTGGAGTTCTGAATGACGTGATAGAGTGCCGCACCACCTGCGGGGACGTTGGCGGTAAACAGAAAGCGATTGGGTGGACACGGAGTGCCGAAGGTCGCCTCCACAAGTTGGAAGTCGACAGGCTTGCCGTTGCCGTCGATGAGAGCTGGATTGGGAATCTCGCGGCCCGGCATGATGGGATGGAACTCCAACGGCTCCGTCCTGTCCCACGAGAGCGAGTTGGCAACGGCCACGGCGAGGGATTCAGGATACGGTTTCGGCGGTCGTCGGTCGAAAACAACCGTCAACTTCTTCGCCGCCGTATGTCGGACCCGGTCCGCCGTCTCCAACACGCCACCGTAGCGAAAGATGGCTTCCTCCATCGAGTCCTGGGTGCCGGTGCCACACATGACGTCGTGGAAGTGATTGGTCAGGAGATGGTCCCACGCGCGGTCGATTTCTGCTTTGGGATAGGGCGCTCCCTGGGTCATCGAAGCCAGGGCCGCCATCGCCTCCGCCATCAGCAACCGGCCCTCGCTCTTGCGATTCAGCGACTTGAGAGCACCGTTGGTCGTGTAGCATCCGCGGAAGCTGTATTGCAGATCACCATGGACCGCCGGAAGCGCCCCGAGGTTCTTTTCAAGTCTCTGGTAGAACTCGTTGAGGTCGCCATAGACGCACTCGAGTTCAGGATGCTCCTCTCGGTATTTCCGCATCCACCGCAAGTCGCGGATCGTCGGTCCTCCTCCGTGGTCACCCACTCCGTAGAAGAACAACACCTCCGGGTAGGCGCTCAATTCGTGCGGCGCCGCGTTTGCGGTTGTCTCGAAAAACGCCTCATTCGGGGTGCAATACCAGCCAGGCGGGCGACAGCTCGCGATCTCCGTCCCATCGATGCCGCGCCAGCGATACGGACCGGGCGGGAGCTTCAGCTCATTGCCATCAGGTCGAAAGTGCAGCCAACCTTCCAGTCCTTGCAGTCGAAGAATCTGCGGCAACTGGGCGTGATGTCCGAAGGAGTCCACACAATAGCCGACCGTCGCCCTTCGGCCAAATCGACTCTGGAAGTAGTGCTGACCATACAACCCCTGCCGAGCGAAGGACTCCCCGCACGGGATGTTGTTGTCCGATTGCAGGACCCATCCGCCGACAATCTGCCATCGATCTTCTTTCACCCTTTGCTTGATCTCTGCAAACATCACTGGGTCGTTCTCCTCCACCCAGCGATAGTGCAGGGCCGAGGAGCACGTCAGGACGAACTCAGGAAACTCCTTCATCCGGTCCAGAGCCGCCCGATACGACGCGTGCACCTCGTCATAGCCCTCCGTCCAATGCCAGGTCCAGGTGTGGTCGATATGCGTATTGCCGATGAAATAGACTCGTGGTTTGGGCATGGTAGCTCCTTGCATGTTGTGGTTGTTGGTTGCCGGATATCCAGTCATACAGAATCTATAGAAACGCCGTTCTGACTCAAGAGGGTTTCCACATCCGCCAGGATGATGCAGCCGCCGGGGCCGCTTCCGCTCACGCGGGCGAGATCCACTCCCCTTCGTCGCGCCAAAGTCCGAGCCGCTGGGGTTGCCACGGTCCGACCGAGAGCGTCTTGAGCAGCGGAAGGGACCGATTCTCTCCCTCCAGATGCAACGGCAGAAGTTTGTTCACTTTCTTCCCATGAGTCGGTGTCTCCCGTGCTGGCAACCTCACAGGTTTCCCCAGGCTCACCCACCAGCGCGATGATTTGCCCCGCTGTGATTACGTCCCCTTCCTGTGCCATCAGCTTCAGGATCTGCCCCGCGGCATAGGACTCCAGTTCCATCAGGGCCTTGTCCGTCTCTAATTCGGCGAGGATGTCGCCTACCTTTACCGTTTGTCCGACGGTGACCCGCCAGGCAACGAAGACAGCTTCTTCCGTAGTCTGACCTGCGGAGGGAACGAGGATTGGAGTTGCCATGCAATCATTCCTTTGGAGTGGTCGATATTTGAGCGGGACTATCTGCCGACATCCTGCTATAATCCTGAAGTCATGCGATTTGGACTCGTGCCCAGCAAAAGCAAAACGAATTGTAGCACTGCCGCGCACCTTTCTCAAGTTCTATGCGATCTGTCTCACGGGCATTACTGGGCCCCAGGTCCGTCACTGTGACAGGAGATGCCATCATGCCGAGTACCTCTACGGCAGCAGATTCCCACACGATTGACCACAATGAGGCCCCAATCCCGCTGCCTTCCTCGTCGGATGCAAACCGGGGAAAGGCGATAGTCCGAGATTGCGGAGTGACCGCTGTCTTCTCCATTCTTCTGCTCCTCGCTGTCGCAGCGCAATCAGTGGCGAACCAGGTTTCCGTCGAGGTTCCGCTCGCGGCGAGGATGGCCCGCCACTGGGCCTTGTGCGGCGGCGAGTGGTCAACGCACGACGGCGTCTTGAGGCAGTCGAACGGGTGGGTCGCGGAGTCTACATACGAGCAGTCTGGTCATGCATTTCTGCGCAAGCCTGCCCTCGGCGATTTCACGGTTACTTTCGACTTCTTCGTCGACGAAAAAAGCACCGGGGTCGGCGGCGCCGAGTTTCTGTTCCATTCGAGTGACAGTCGAACGTATTACATCCTTCAGTTCAGCACGAAAGCGAACGGAGTCCTCCTGGCCAGGGCGGTTCGGCAGAGGTTCTGGACCGACCTCATGCGGACCTCCGAGGTGAGGATGCCAAGAGGCGAATGGCACACCGTTCAGGTCAGCATGAAAGGTCCGGAAATCAGCGTCACCGTCAACGGCAAGGACGCTCTACACGCGCGGGATGATACGCTCGAGGCGGGGTTGATTGGTTTCGGCAGCAGTCAGGCGGTCGTCAGCTATCGCAACATCAGGACCACTGGGGAGAAGGCAGACCTGAAACCCCCGTGGATCGACTTGGGAGGCAGATACGTGAGACCGAATTACAAAGTCATCTGTGCTGACGCAGGAGCGGGAGGATATGAGGCGTTCCCGGATATCTGCAGAGATAGGAACGGTGATCTGCTGTGTGTTTTCTACGCCGGGTATGAGCACGTCTCGTTCCCGAACGTGGGTTTACCACGCGGGGCCAGGGTCTGTTCAGTCCGCTCGCGGGATGAGGGACGGACGTGGGGGCCGCCCCAGATTTTGGCGGATACTGAATGGGATGACCGCGATCCGTCCATCACTTGTCTGAGAGACGGTACCTTGATCTGCAACTGGTTCACTTACTATGGCGGGCGGGAGGAAGCCCGTCCGGGCAACACGACTCACTATAAAGAGCCGTGGTTGACTTTCTCCGCGGACAATGGTCACACGTGGAGTGAGCCGTGGCTGGTTCCGAGTACGGCGAACGCCTTCTGGGGATGCTCCTCCCCAATCCTCGAGCTTTCGGACGGAGACCTGATCTGGCCGATCTACCGGGAATACGCCGACCCGTTACGAACCTGGTCCGCGGTGATCCGATCCTCTGACAAAGGTAAGACGTGGAGCGATCCGGTCTTCGTGGATGAGAACAATGACGACAACGACGAACCGGCGCTGGTTGAGCTGCCGGGAGGGAAGCTCCTCTGTGTGATGAGGGCCAATCACGGCGACAGCATGTGGTGGTCGGTCTCAAATAACAAAGGATTTGCCTGGACACCCTCCGAGAAAATCGGGTTCCCGGGCCATGCCCCTTACCTGCATCGCAGTCGCGAAGGTGTGTTGCTTCTCGGCCACCGCCTCCCCCACACTTCGATCCACTTCAGTCTCGACGACGGAAAGACCTGGAGCGACAACGTGCTGCTTGATACGTGCGACGGCGCTTACCCGAGCATGGTCGAGCTGAAGGATGGAACGGTCCTATTCGTCTACTACGAAGAGGGTCCCGGCTCGAGCCTCCGCGCCCAGAAGCTGAAGGTGACCCGCAAAGGAATTGAGGCAGCGGCGTGGTAGACCCAACTGGAATTGGTCTTACAGTTGGACATGCTGCGACTCACTCTTGCACGGGTTTCCCACCGTGAACCAGACCTCACGGGTCTCAAGGTTCGCTATCATGGAGGCGTTCGTGTTCCCGCCATTGTGGTCGTGGACGCAGACGGAGGCCGGGGCGTTGTCGTGGTTACGCACGCAGGCGTGAAGGTATCCCGGGTCGATCCGACCTTTCCCCTCCTCCAGCAAACTACCCATGCAACCTTCGCGTGCGAAGGTCGTCGGCCCGGAGTTCTCAGGATTGTACCGTCTGAGTGAAGGATGCTGGTAGTGGTTGGCGTGCGTGTAGGTGTCCCCCTCCGGCTGAAGGAAGTGCGCGCCTGCCATGGCAAGCTCCGCATCCAGCAGGTCTCCTCCGGGGCCGCCCAGCAGAAAGTTCTGGCAAGTGGAGTAGGGAGCAGAAGCAAGGACCTTCGCCGCGTCCTCAAAGTGATCACACCGCAGTGCCTCCCGGATGATGAAGAACGCTCCCACACCTTGCTTCACACTCGTGACCGGCAGATTGTTGAGCACGATGCCGAGCCCTGTGGAGTTGATTCCGAAAAGCCCCGATCCACCCGCAAAGTCTCCGACCAACAGTCGTCCTCCCTGCGGAAGCTCGTGCAGATAGAAATGCGTGTAGGGCTGGAAGGTCAAGCTGAAATCCCACTGCTGGCCCAGGTAGGTGCAGCCCCTCCGCGTGGCGCTTCTGCGCGCCGCGAAGACGGTGCATTCCTCAGCCGATCTTCGATTACTCAACTCGACAACATACCGGTGATAGCCGTTCAGTAGATAGATCTCGTCCGCGCCCACCTTGGCGCCGTCAGCGATCCCGTGGACCTCTTCCGCGGTTTGAGGAGAGTATTCCCGGTGGACACGAGCGTTCTCGCACAGCAACTCCCTTGAATGACTTCGGCAGGCGTCGATTTCGTCACGTCGGATTGAGAGAAGAGCATGAATCTCGTCACGCAGGAGATCGCCATGTTGACGACCTCGTTCGTAATCGGAGCCTGTGAGAAGAAGTGGTTCAGTCATAGCAGTCCTCGCCTTAGGTTGGAGTTTCTTTCGCGTTCGTTGACATTTGCCTCTGGTTGCCTCTATAATGCGCCGATTTCCCGGATTGTCTGGTAAGCGCCACCAAAGGAGACCTCTCCATGCTGCTGAAAAAACACGGCTTTACGCTGATTGAGTTGCTGGTTGTCATTGCGATCATCGCGATCCTGGCAGCGATCCTGTTTCCGGTGTTCGCCAGAGCCCGTGAAAAAGCGCGCACCACGAGTTGCCAGTCGAACATGAGACAGGTCGGATTGGCGCTGTCGATGTACAAGAACGACCACGACGATTACAACGTTGCGACGATTGCGGGGGCTACTGGTTGGACCGGTCTCCTCGACCCCTACATGAAAAACACTCAGATTCTCGTCTGCCCCTCTCGGGCCGATAATTCGGTTTGCGGATATGCTCTCAACGTTGAACTGGCTGGAGTTTCAGACGCGGCGATCGGCAATCCGGCAACCTGTGTTCATCTGTGGGACAGCGACCAGAACCACCCCGCTGCTTATGGGGACTATACCAGCCCTACCGATGGCCATTGCACCACCCTGGACAACGCGAACAACAACACCTATCCCAGTCGGCCGGACGATGCCCGGCACACCGACGGCGTCAATGCGCTCTTCCATGATGGACACGTCAAGTGGTATCGTTTCTCCCAAGACGGTCTGAACTGCCTTCGAGCCATGCCGTAGTCTGCCGGACTTTCGCGGGTCCGCTCTTCCTCTCCTGTAAGAAAGGCAACCCCAGGGCGGCTCCTTCGACGTGAGTCTTCCGGTGGATTCTACATGATTCCGCCAATGCAGACAATTCTACGTCACCGACTTCCTCGACCGGCGTCCTCGTTGGGGTCCCTCCGGGTCTCTGTGTGCATTTTCTATTCTGATGTCGCCAACCTCGCAGCCACGGGTAGGGAACGGTCGC
>JACQGJ010000122.1 GCA_016199605.1 Armatimonadota bacterium
CCAGGCCCGGTTTGTCGGGCACGATCAAGGACCCGTCTTCAAAAGGAATAGGCTCCACAATCAAGTCGTCCTCGCGTAACAAGTGGCCGATGATGTCGCTGGGCAACTCACAGCCGGCCGCTGCGGCGGCGTGGACGCTGCTCATGTCTCGCACTCCCAGGTCCATTCCGGTCCCGCGCCAAGTGGGGCAACCAGCCTTGCGCGCCAGCGTCGCCCAATCGACAAACTCCTTCAGAGGACCCAACAGGTTGTAGTAATCTGCGGCTTCCCTCTGTAGAGCGGGCAGCAACTCCGTGATTGAGGTCAGGTGCAGCGCTATGGATTGAGGGATCTGTCCGCGCAGTTGCACGTACCAGTCCAGGCGATGCTGCGGCACCGGACTTTCGAAGGTGATACGGTCGAATTGCTCAAGCGAACGCGAAACTTCCCTCGCCCCCTCCAGATCGACGAACCGCTCGTTGGGGTCCAGCACGATGGAGAGGTGCGGCGCGACCGCCCGAACCGCCGCTACGCGCTCGGCGATGGGGTCGCCCCGTTGGCACTTCATCTTGAGGCCATGGAAGCCCATTCCCGCCGCCACCCGGGCCCGTTCGGCGGTGTCTTCCGGCGTGCCTCGGCCCATCCAGAAATCCACCGGGATCCGATCGATCTTCTTCCCCCCCAGCAGGTGATGCACCGGCACGCCCAGATACTTGCCCAGCAGATCGAGCCAGGCCATCTCAAACGCTTCGTAGATGATATACGACTCGTAACCATCGCCATGCGGCAGGGGCAGATTGCCCACCGGGAGTTCCGCCAAGGCTTTGCCGACGATCAGGTCGGCATATTCGAGCAACCGGGCAAAGAGGTCACCCCGCCGAGGTTCTCCCAGACCGACCAACCCGTTGTCTGCAACCAGCTCGATGATCCACTTGGGAAACTCCCAGAAGTTCAGCGACCGGCCCGTGAAAGGATCGGGAGCACAGAGCTTGTCCTCGACCCCCTCTGAATGAACGGTTCCCGGTTGCATGGGTACTATAACTTTGTGGATTCTGACATCAATGATCTTCATGTTTCACACGATCAGGAGTCTGAACTCGCCTACCCCTTCGTCCGGCCGGGATCAATAGTGATATTCGCATCGAACGTCTCTCGAACCGCGACTGCGGCCTTCTTGAACAGACCGATGTCGCAGTAATGGCCGAACATCTGAACTCCCAACATACCCAGTTTGGGAAGATGCTCGGGGAAGTCATAGTGACAGCCCATGATTTTCCCGTGAGCGCGGCAACTCGCGGCGGTCTGGGCAATGGCGTCCCAGAGGGCCGGGGCACCCCATTGTCCAGGCACGCCGAGATCGACGCCCAGGTCCCCCGGGCCGACATACAGACCGTCTACCCCCTCCAGCGCGGCGATCTCATCGCAGAGGGTCAGGGCTTCCCTCAGCTCGATCTGGATCAATGTCAGCACATCACGATTGGCCTCCTCCAGGAACTGCGGCGGGCGAACCGCTTGATGCCTGGTATGACCGCGAAACAAATGCACGCCACGCCGCCCAACAGGGGTGTATTTACTGGCCCGTACCACCGCCTGAACCTGCTCCAGAGTGGAAATCGCTGGTATCAGCACCCCGGCGGCCCCGGCATCAAGCGCTCGGGTGATGGGACCCCGATTGGTGTCCGGCACCCGAACAATCACCGGCATCTCAAGGCTCCAGCCAACGTCCACGACCAACTCCACCTCGCGCGGGCTGAACTGTCCGTGCTCTGTATCAACGAGCACAAAGTCAAAGCCAGCGTCGAACAGACAATGCAGTACGGCGGGAGTACTGAACTCGACCAGGAACGTGCCCAACACCGGGCAACGCCGTTCGATCTTCTCGCGCAGTTTTCTCGCAGTCGGATGCATGTGGTATTCCTCGCCTCTTTGATCTGAGGTCAGAGTGCAGGTATGGACGATCTGGATTGCATCAATATGCTATCCTCACCCCGGACCTGCTGGCCCAGGGCGAAAGGGCGAAACTGGGGCTTTTGCCGGATATCCATTCCGCAATATCATTTACATGGTCCGCGTCTGAATACGACTTCGCCGTCAACGTCCGCTTCGATTGCGAAATCTCCAGCGTTCTAACATGGAGGGTTCCGCTCCAGGGAACGGTGTCTATACACACTGCTGCCGGTTGTTTCGGCAGGTACATAATCCACTCTTCTGATACCCCGCTTGAGCCTTCAAACGGGGTATCAGACCGAATCGTCACAGGTTTGCCGTCACCGTAGTCCACCGAAACGTCGACCCGCATATTCAACGGATAGCCGTAGTTGTTGCCGAACACAACACGAAGCTGCCAACTGCGGTCGGCGCCGGCCGTTCTGAGATCCCTGTACAGCGACTGCGCGTTTTCGAAGGCCCTCAGGCAATCGGCGTCCCGGAGATCGGATGCTATCTTGCCGAGGTATCCAGCCATCTTCATTCTAAGTGCCGGTGCAAACTCCTCTTCTCCCTTGAAGGTGATTCCCTTGGCTACGTCGGAAGCCTCTGAACACAGCCCCTTCTCAACCGGAATCAACTCCGCGTAGAACTCCGGAAGGGACGGGTATTCTTTGGAGAGTTTCTCCAGCTTAACAACCGCCGCGGGAGTGAGCACGGTCTTGGGACTGTGCGATGCCGGCAGGACACCCTCAGCCTGCAGGATATTGACAATGGCAGATAGATGCAGGTAGGCCTTTAACTTCTGCACTGAATCGTAGGCGCCGTCAAGCAATCGTTCCCTGAATCCGTACCAGGCATCGGCAATCCCGATGAGGCCCTTTCTCGATTTGTAGGCGGCGCTGCTCTTGGAGTACTTTGGCCGCGCAGGCATCCGAACCCCAATAAGCGGTTCCATTGCGGACACTATCTTCTCGGTCTCCGCGATCAGATAACGCACATTCTCGGAGTGCTCCGCCAGATTGTACGGAGCATACGTACCAGTCCCGTGTGTATCAAAGAGCCTGTATATTCTGTCCTCAAGCGCCAGCTTGGAGTGGAAATAACCGAGATTCTTGAATCCGCGTTTCCTCAAACCACCCGTAACTTTGTCAAACCGATCACACTCAAGTTTGCGATCCAGATCGCCGTAGCCCCAGAGAAGGATGTAATGCTCTGTATTTGACCCCCAGGCCTCAACCCAGTTGTTCATGGCTGTTTCCTCGTGGCCTGGACTTGGGTATAGATCCATGACAACGGCATCCCGCTTGAGATTCGGCTGGACCCATTGCCAATAGACCCCGGGCGCTATCTTCAGCCAGGGATAGCGATCCTTCACAAAATCGAAAAGCTCGTTGAACGACCGAGTCATCTTCATCTGCACTTCGCTCTTGTTCGCCCTGAAGTACTCATAAGCTTCCGCTCCCTGCCCTCCGAAGGCCAAACAGACCTCCGGCTCTTCCTCTGAGAGCACCACTCCATAAAGGGCATCTTTGCCGCAGTGCTCGAAGATGGTGTCAAGCTGCCAGGCGATGGTCTTCTTGACGCTGGCCATCAACTCGGGATTGGCGGCGATGTCCAACCAGGTCTTGCCGGCAAGGTTATCACCTCCGGGTCGAAGGCCTTTCGCCTTCAGTTTGTCGAGTACCGGTTTGGGAATACTCCCCAGACCGAAGCTCTGAGTTTCGCCGGGCTCGCCCCACCTGGAATGATCGCCCCACCAGAAAGCCTCATACCAGATTCTGGAAGAGTGCTTGAACTCATTGATGGCTTCACGGACTTTGTTGCTGTCGCTAAGCAGAAAGGGAACAACCCACTGGTTACCAAGCCAGAACCAGTTGATATTATGACGGCGAAAATATGGCCGGTCATAGTAGGAGGGGTATGCGCCACCGCTGTCATGGAAGTCACCCAGCCAGCCATAGTGACCAGGGCTAATCCTGTTTTGGGAATTCCCCGGACGCGACACCGGAGCGCCGGACATCGGATTCCCGTATGCACTGACCCCCAGGATTGCCACAGAGGTCCACGCAACCATTGTCAGGCACTGGTAAGAGAATTCCCCATCGATTTTCATTTTGATTGTTGGCAGTATAAACTGGTACTATCATTCATGCAACCGTGTATTCACATGTCGCCCTTGTCTTGACAATGGTCTGGCGCTCGGTAAGAATACCATTCCAGCAAAGCGAAACCCTACGTCATCCCGGGAGCGCCTTGCATATCGCCGGACGCTGGGGAGGAATGAGTATTGCAACAGAAGTCCCTTTTTCACGAGGTCGAGCTTTACGACCTGTCCGAGATCGCGACGATGACTTCACTCAGCGTCCAGACTCTGCGCATCTATATCAAACAGGGGCGGCTGCGAGCGCACCGATTCGGCCGTAAATGGAAGGCCACCCGTGAGCAAGTCCTGGCCTTCTTGAACGGGGACGAAGGGCCGCCCGTGGTCCAGCACATCGTTCCCCAGCCTCGTCCCATGATTACTCAGCCACAGGTCGCGCGATCCTTTGCCGAAACGCCCCTTCCTGCTCCCAAGGTCGTGGAAGCTACCTTCGCGCAGGAGGCAGTTGAGACTGACAGACAGGCGCCCTCCGAGTTGATCGACGGCGACTCTCAGACCCAGCTTGTAAGGGCGGTTCTCGGTGAGCTTGAAGAGCGCGCCGACGACTCAAACGGAGGTGTGGTGGGCGGTCAGTTGCTTTTCATGAAGCCTCAGGACCTGGACAAGCTGGTACAGTCTCTCGCCGTCCACACCGACAGGCTTGAGGAGCGCGCGGCGAAACGGGAGGAGGAGATGCACCACCTTGTCGAGGCGCTGACGCTGGAAAATGAACGTCTTCGGGAGGAGTTGACGCGTCTCCGAGAAGATCAGGAAAAGCGTCTGAAAGATTTGGCGGAAGAGATCGGGGCCCAGATCAACTCAGAAGAAAAGCGTGATATCGACCGGTTTCGATTCACCTGGATCCAGTCACGTCTCGAGCAACTGTCCTCCGCGGTCGCTGCCAGCGAGCAGCCCGCTCCATCCCAGGACCGTCCGTGGTGGAAGATGTGGTAGGAAGTCCGTGTCGCTTTCGGCTACCTCAGTGAGCAAGCAAGTTCCGCATACTTTCGTCACCTCCATTGCGGTACAGGAGCCAGCGATGTGCTACCCTCTCCCTTCATCTGTGGTCAGGCGCTCCTTCCTCCTGAGGGAGCAGCAAGCATGGCAGCCCAGGCCGTTGATCTGCGCCGCACCAGACGGCGCGAAGCCTTTTGATGAAAGGGGATCCGGCTCTTGACTGATCCCAACACTGACGCGTCCAGTAACCTCCACCCCTCTCTGCCCTGTCTGCAAAGGATCTTGCAGTTACCACGATTCGCCCCAGGGTGGGAAGAGTTCTTAAAGGAGCGTGAGGCTGACCTGACGCTCGAGCTGTGGCCGGCGCTGCACGAGATAGAGGACCCCGTCGTTGCGCTGGAGAGCCGCCAGTCGCGTTTGATGAATGCCGCAAACCGGGCCGAGATCCTCGGACTGGCCTTCGCTTTGACCGGAGACAAACGTTTCGGCAAACAAGGGCGTGACGTGCTCTCGAAGATCGTTGCCGATGACACCTCGACCTGGATGACACCGGTTCATAAGCAAATGTACCCGGAGGTCTCCGCCGACCTTCACGTCGCCCTCCTCTCCAGAACCATCGCTTACGCCTACTCCTTGCTTCGCCCTCTCGTGAATCGCAAGCTGCAACTCGCTCTTTGGGAGAAGATGAAGTCTCATGGTCCAGGAGTCATCTACCGAGATTCAGGAGACGGCACAAACCGTGAATCTCAAATCAACAACCGGAAATCTGCATGGTGGAGTGATGCCTACAACTCCAACTGGTCCAGCGTCCTGAATGGAGGTTTGGGGGTTGCAGCGTTGGCGTTTCTGGAAATGGATCGGAAGGCGACAAGGCGCTGGATCGCCGTGGCAAAGGACCGCCTCGTCACCATGCTTGACCTCGTGGCCGACGAAGGAGCGGGGTTGGAGGGGACGAGTTATTGGTTCACGTGCTTCGGACCGATCCTGGAGTTCTGCGAGGGCCTGCGAAATGTGACGGGGGAGAACCTCTTCGATCATCCGTTCTGGAAGGTTGCCCACGAGTATCTCACCTATCTGACTATGCCCGACTTCTCCGGCTTCGCCAACTTCGGCGATGCCCACTATCCGGGACTGCACGGAAGTTGGATTCTCTACGGCATCGCCTCCCGCGCCAACAATGGACGGGCGCAATGGCTGGCGAATCGGGTTAGTGAAAAGTCGGAAATCTCGCACCGGGACCTGCTGTTCTATGATCCCAAAGTTGTGGAGATACCCCCGCACGATCTACCCGCAGATCGACTGTTCAAGAGCATTCACCTCGCGACCTTCCGCTCCAGTTGGGAGGAGGACGCCGTCTTCCTTGCTGTGAAAGGCGGATCCAATTCCTGGTCGCATTGTCATCTCGATCTCAACAGCTTCATCCTTCACGCATACGGAGAGTATCTGGCCGTTGACCCCGGCGCACCCGGCTACGGCGCTCACTACTTCAACAGCGTCGAGCCGCCGGTCTCCACGGCGTGGCACAACACGATCACCGTCGACGGGGCCAACCAGCGCCAACCACCCCGCTACCGCATGAGCTACAACCTCGAAGAAGGGGGCGGCGCCTACTGTAGATTGTCCGGTTTCTCGGAGTGCGAAACCTTTGCGATGGTAAGCGGTGATGCCACCTCGGCGTACGGCGACACCCTCAAGCGCTTCCATCGCCACGTTGTATTCCTGAAGCCCAACTGCTTTCTGCTGTATGACGATATCATTGTGAAGAAGGCTCGGACACAGCGCCATTTTGAGTGGTTGCTCCACAGCGTTGCCCCAATTGTGGAGGTTGGACCGAATCGTATCGAGATTCGCGGCAAGAAGGCCTCACTCATTGTCCAGCCGATTCTCCCTCAATCGCTTCACTGCAAGTTCCTCCCGGACCGGACCACCGGCAGTCGGTCAGAACCTCTTCCGGTCCACTGCCTCAGCATGCGTCAGGACTGGCAGCACCTCTGGAATGTGAACCCGGCGGACTCTCCTTTCCCGCAATGGGATGTGCGACGACCAGTGCCTTTGATTGGGCGCCACTACCGCTACCTCGTGATCCTGACGGCGCTCAAGACCGGCGACACCGAGGTCCCTGCGGCCCAATTGCTCCCCGTGCGGAATGGAGTCGGAGTTCGCCTCGAGTGGAAAGGCCGGGTCAGCACGGTCATCTGGAAGCCACGGAAAACGACCGTCAGCGTTGAGAACATCCAGACACAGGGCACAGCAGTTGACCGGCGCAAGTGTCGGCATAATCGTTGACGTTGAAAACCCAACGTTTAGGATCCAACGCACTTCAGATGGGCTGCGGCCCGAAGGGCGAGCAGGTAGCTCTCCGCTCCAAACCCGCAGATTTGTCCTACGGCGATTGGAGCAATCACCGACTCGTGACGGAAGGGATCCCTCGCATGGATGTTGGACAGGTGAACCTCGATCACCGGCAAGTCGACGGAAGTCAGGGCGTCACGGATAGCCAGGCTATAGTGTGTCAGCGCTCCAGCGTTTATGAGGATAACCTCGGCCCAATCACGCGCGTCATGGATTGCGTCGATGAGGACGCCTTCGTGGTTGGATTGAAGGATACGAGTTTCAACCTTCAACTCTCTCGCAAGGGTCTCGATGGCCTGGTTGATCTCCGCCAGAGTCAGTGAACCATAGATGCCCTTCTGCCGGATTCCCTGCA
>JACQGJ010000124.1 GCA_016199605.1 Armatimonadota bacterium
CAATACCGTGAGGGCCACACACACAAGACGGCGTGCCGCCCCTAAGGCCGCAGCGCCCTTGCCTGAACCGCTCGTGGCTTCACTCATCCTCAAACCATCCCTCCGGAATCTCGAGAGTCCATACCTCGCTGTTCAGCGTCTCGGCATAGCCGCCGGCGACCCAGATCTTATCCTTGAAGACGAGGGTCGAATGCTCGTGGCGGTTCTTCCAGATCACGTTGGATTTGAGCTCCGTCCAGTTCTTCCCGTCCCTCGAATACCACACGTCACCGAAGTGGATCAGGCCCGCCAGATTGGTGTCAACTGTCACGCCTCGCTACAGGTAGGCCCACTGATCCTTAGCCGTCGATTGAGACATGCTGAGGAACGCCTTGCTCGAAGTAACACGTGAACTGGTGACCGTCACGATCCGTGAGGCAGTCGAACGACAGGTCCCAGGGATTCATGGCCAGGCCGTCAAGCGGCACTGACATTCCGGCAGGCTTGAAGGCGGTTCGCCATTGCTCAGGAAATGGCTCATTCATCCATTCCTCGTACTCACGCACAAGCACGGGTGCTGCTCGTCGGAAGGCGGAGTCGAGATCGGCGACGATGGTCTGGTAAAAGCATACTTGCGCCTCAGACGGTGGAGCGTCGTCAGTCGTCTCAATCTGGACACTGAACGGTTCACCGTTGGCCTCTGGCTCTGCCTCCCAGTATGAGCCCATCTCCCCCTTGATTAGGAGCGATCTCCCGAACACAGGGTGCTCGATATGCTGCTCTCGGCTCGAGAAAAATCGCTTGAGGAGGTTCATGTATCCCACGCCTAACATCGTCTCTTATACGCCTATTGTCTCTGCACGGCAGTCTACTCTCGCCTGCGCTGTGCTTCAACGACTTTGCGCCTCACAGCGGCGCGCGTGGGGACGGAAGTGCTGGGTTGGGGCACACACACAAGACGGCGTGCCGCCCCTAAGGCCGCAGCGCCCTTGCCTGAACCGCTCGTGGCTTCACTCATCCTCAAACCATCCCTCCGGAATCTTCAGGGTCCACACCTCGCTGTTGAGCGTGTCGGCATAGCCGCCGGCGACCCAGAGCTTGTCCTTGAAGACGTACGTCGAATGCTCGTGGCGGTTCTTCCAGATGTCCTCGGATTTCAACTCCGTCCAGTTCCTGCCGTCCTTCGAATACCAGACGTCGCCGAAGTTGCCGTTCTCCTGGGACCAGCCGCCGAGGACCCACATCCG
This sequence comes from Armatimonadota bacterium, assembly GCA_016199605.1. Lineage (GTDB taxonomy): Bacteria > Armatimonadota > Abditibacteriia > CG2-30-59-28 > CG2-30-59-28 > JACQGJ01. Next base: position 1,227 of record JACQGJ010000124.1, read on the forward strand.
CCCGCGGTAGACGACCGACGAGAACCACAACCGCGGCTTCCATGGTGCGGCGGCTGTTACTTGCTTCCAGTGTAGGCCGTCTTCCGAACACCAGACATCGTTGACCGCGACATGCTCGGGATGCCAGAGCCCGCCGCCCATGATCCAGAGCTTGTTATCGAACACGACGGCCTGAGCGTGGGCCCGCTTCGACCAGCCAGCGTTGTCGGTCACCAGTTCCCACTTCTTGCCGTTGGCAGACGACCAGACGTCATTCTTGACCATCGCGTCGCTGTGATCATAGAAGCTCTCCGTACCGCCGAGAATCCACATCCTATTCTTGAACACGGCAAACGAAGCCGAAACCCGCGGGCACCAACCCGGGTTGTCGGTCACCAGTTTCCACTTGGCGCCGTCGGTGGACGACCAGACTTTGTTGCTGTTCTCGGCGCCAGGAAGTTTGCGCCCGCCCATGAACCACATCTTGCCCTTGAACACCATCGCCGGCGACAGGTCACTGTGCTCCCATGGAGCGACCTCCACGGTGCGGGTCCACTGCTTGCCGTCCGGCGACTTCCAGACATCGCGCGGATTGGGCTCCTTTGCGTCGAACCACCCGCCGAGAATCCACAAGTGGTCTTTGTAAACGAACTCGCCCTGCGAGTCGCGCGCCTGCCAATCCGCCTGCTCGTTCACGCACACCCAGTCTGGTCCTTGTCTTGTGTCACCCATGGCACTACCACCCACCCCCATTAAGATCAGGCCGAAGATCACACGTGAACCCCGCATCCCTATTCCCCCCTTGTCAACCTATCGGGAGTAATGGAGTGCTGGAGTGACGGAGTACTGCATGACTCCCGCACCTCCACTACTCCATTGCTCCATTACTCCATGTTCACCGGAGCCCCCGGTCGTTCATGTGCCAGATGTTATCACAAGAGCGCCGACGGGAACAGCGATAACAAAGCTCAAGTGTTTCGCGACAGGAGCCAGAGCTATATCCTCGACCGCGTTGATTCGCCACGTGGACTCGCAGGGATTCCGTCTGCTATAATCCACGGCAGTTTCGTGGAGGTCCTGCGATTCGCTGATAGAGGAGGGATCAACATGTCTACTCAACCGGACAAGCTCCGCGTTGGCATCATCCGGTGCGACACTCACGGGTCCTGGTACGCCCACATTTTCGAGAAGCCCGACCCAGTGTTGATGAGGAAAAACCACCGGGGTTGCCATTACTATTTCTACCGGCGCGACGACCCCGGCCAGCTTCGGTTTCCTCCGGTTTCGGGTATGACGGTGACCAGAGTGTTCGACGAGGACGACCCGACGGAGGCAGAAAAGCTGTCCGAATCCCTCGGCGGAAAGGCGAAAGTCTGCAAGCACCTGGAGGACGTTTCGGAGGATGTGGACTTGATCTACATCGCCGACTGCAACTTGGAGGGTAAAGACCATCTTCGCTACGCCACCCCAGGGCTCAAAAAAGGAGTGCCTCATTTTGTGGACAAGCCTTTCGCTTTCACACTGGCGGACGCGCGCAAGATCATCGAGCTGGCAGAGAAACACGACACAGCCGTTATGTGCGCGTCGCTGCTCAGGTACTCGCCCCTGCTGGAGCGGTTCGGCAAGCACCTGGCAGACGTGGCGCCCGTTGGGCGTGTCGATATTCCCGGCGCCGGCTCCAGCCTGGCTGCCGTTTATCACGCCATCAGCGCTGGGCAAAACGTCATGGGCTACGGATGTGAATGGGTGGAGAGCATGGGGTCAACCATTTACGATGTGCTTCGACTGCACTACCCGGGCGCCGATGGTGGGACAGACGTCTTCCTGTTCAACGCAATGGGATCGGTTCCAGGCCGTGTGTCCTATTCCTCCACGTACCATCATTGTGAGGTTTTCATGGCCTCAGCGTACGGGGCCGAGGGCGCCATGCATTCTCCTCGGGTGGGCGACTACGAGTACCCGATTGGCGGCCTCCGGATCGTGAAGATGGCCAAACGCATGGCGCAAACAAAAAAGCCCCCCCTCGACTACACGCCCATGCTGGAAGCGATGGAAATCGTCGAGGCGGCGCGGCTCGCCCACGCCTCTGGTAAGCGGGTAGCATTGAAGTCCCTACGCTGATTGCGGTGCGAGGGTTGAGCAAGCTGACCTTCGAGTGGCAAGAAGTCCAGCGGTCGCCTGGCGACCGCCTTGCCAGATGCCATCATCTCGTGTTACATTCGCGCTGCATAGATTTCACTGACACCCCGAAAAAGGGGAAGCACGGAGGCTGTGTGCCATGAGTGCCCAGGCAATTCAAACCATGCGCCGCCCGGCGCGACCCACCCGCCGGAGATTCATCTCTCCCGCCGGGCCACCCCCACTCGAGCCCGGCGACCGTCTCTCCCGCGCCGAGTTCGAGCGGCGCTACGAAGCCCACCCGGAAATCAAAAAGGCGGAACTTATCGAAGGAGTGGTTTACATGGCCTCGCCAGTGCGTTTTGTGCAGCACAGTCACCTGCATCATGTTATGACGACCTGGCTGGGGGTCTATGAATCGGCCACCCCCGGCGTACAAGGGGGAGATAACGCGACGGTGCGGCTGAACTTCGACAACGAGCCGCAACCCGACGCGCTGTTGCGCCTGGAGCCGACCCACGGAGGCAGGTCACGTATCACGGAGGACGACTACGTCGAGGGACCCCCCGAACTGATTGTGGAGATTGCAGCCAGCAGCGTTGCGTACGACCTGCACGACAAGCTGGCAGTGTATCAGCGTACCGGGGTGCAGGAATACCTCGCGGTGCAGGTATACGAGCAGCGCGTGGACTGGTTCGTTCTGCGCGAAGGCGTCTACGAGTCCCTGGCGCCGGATGTCACGGGGGTACTGCGAAGTGAGGTGTTCCCGGGCCTCTGGTTGCAGTTAGCAGCGCTCTGGTCTGGAGATCTGGCGGGCCTGCTGGCAGTGCTGCAGGCGGGCCTCGCTTCCCCGGAACACGCTGCCTTTGTCACACGGCTGAGGACTCATACAAGGTCAGAGGAGAACGAAGCCCTTTGAGCAACTGGAGTAATGGAGTGTTGGAGTAGCGGAGTACTGAATCGAACGGATCCCATCGCTCCACCACTCGAAAGCCCACGATATATTGGGATGGAATTTCCGAGACGCACGTTAGGACAGGAGGCAAGCAACCATGGCCGGTAAGACCAACAACCTTCGCGTCGGCATGATTCGCGCCGACAAACGCGCTCTCTGGTATGGCGCTATCTTCGATGAAATCGATCCCGACGCCTACGACGCTCTCGACCCGGTGGGATTTCACCACTTCACCTATTACAGCATCAAGGCCGAGCTCACCCACAAACGGGCGAAGGGATTCAAGCTTACCAAGGTCTACGACGCAGACTCTCAAGCGGCGGAGAAGTTGGCCGCAGCGTTCGGCGGCCGCCCGCAAGTGTGTCGGACTTTGGGTGAGGTGTCGGAGGACGTGGACCTCGTATTCATCGCCAATGAGTCGAGTGACGGTTCGGATCATCTTGACCTCGCCAGGCCCGGTCTCCAGAAAGGAGTCCCGACTTTCATCGACCGGCCGGTCGCAAGCACCGTCGAAGACGCCAAAGCCTTGATTCGAATCGCGCAACGGAAGCGCACGCCTCTTCTCTCCTGCTCCCATCTGCGCCTGTTGCCTCATGTCGAACGATTCAAGTTGCGCTTCGGGGAGCTGGAGCCTCTCGAACGCGGCATCGTCCATGGGCATGGCCCCAATCCTGCTGACATGGCCGATGGCATCGAGCTCGCGCTTCATCTGTTCGTGGATGAGTTCGGAGGTCGCGCGGAGCAGGTACACAGCATGGGCGCGTGGCCGCTGGAAGTCGTCCTCGTTACCTGCACAAAGTCGCAGCCCCAACGCAGGCTGCATGTCATGGTCGTGAATTCCCATCTCAGCGGTGTGCGCCACGCCTTTCACGCCAGCGCCAGCAGCAATTTCAGACTCATCTACCTGGATGACCTCGAAGCCTTCGTCCAGTCGGAGGGAGGTCTGGCGGTCATGAACGCGATTCGAGAAATGATCCGCATCGGAAAAAACCCGCTGCCCTACAAAGAGATGCTCGCGCCGGTTGCCGTGGCAGAAGCGGCGCGTATCGCGCACAACACGGGCAAAGCATCAATGGTTGATGGTTGATGGGATAGTCGGTGGTGTGGAGGTGGACGACTTGAAGACATTTGGCTCGACGACCGAAGTATGTCTGCTGATCATCGTTGTATGTATGTTAGTCTCCAGTGCTCCAGCCTCCACTACTCTGAACAACTTCGTGACCGACCTCCTGAACCTCAGAATCAAACCCACCCACCCACTGAAAGAATGCACGTTCACCAATCCGAGAAGCGGGTGGGTATTCGTTGCGTCCACGGCGAAGGTGAAAGGCTTCGACAAGATCCGGATATCCTTTGACTCAGCCGGGGAAGAGACGACGGTGATCCTCCATGAAAAAGGCAGGGCTGAAACGCTGGAGGCGATGCGGCTGCTGCCAGCGGGTGAATACAGAATACGCATTCATGCCGAAGGGAAAGCACTACTCAAAAGTCTCGTGGTGCGCGCAATCCCCGAAATTGGATGGGTGACTCTGCAGAACTGGGAGTTCATGCAGAAGAATCGGGTTCAGGATGATGTGAATCTGATGGTGGACTATGGCCGGGAGCGGCAGCCCGAGCACGAACAATACAAGCAGCCTTGGACGGAGGCGGGCAAGCAGTGGCTGGTGATGTGCAAGGTGCCGGGGTTCACCACCGACAAGTCGGTAGCCCTGCCGGATAGCCATAAGTACTGGTCAGAGGTGATGTCGCAGAATCCAAAGGCGACAGGTTTCATAGCCGATGAGATTGCCGCGGCACAACCCGGATACGAGAAAAGTTTCCCGATCTGGGCTGAAGCCATTCGGAAGCTGAAAAAGGAACATCCGGACAGAAACGCGTATCTCTACTGCTGCGGTCCCATTCTCACTGAAGC
>JACQGJ010000125.1 GCA_016199605.1 Armatimonadota bacterium
GCGATTGGCCTTGCCATCTCGTTGGCGCGAGCCGGCGATTTCGTCGTACTGGCGGGGAAAGGCCATGAAACTTACCAGATTTTCAAGGACCGCACGATCCACTTCGATGACCGGGAAATGACGCGAGGGATCCTGAGACAACTTGCGTAAAGTCCTCGCCCTGCATCCTCTTGAACCCGAGGACGACGGTGAGTGCGAGGACTCCCTTTGAGAGAACCCATGCAACTCACACTTGATGAAGTCCTGAAGGCCACCGGCGGATTTCTGCGACAACCCGGCGCCCTCAGTTCCTTCAAGGGCGTTTCGATAGACTCGCGGCAAGTCAGGCCCGGGGAGTTGTTCATCGCGCTCAAGGGTGAGAAGTTCGATGGGCACGACTTTCTGTCACAGTCCCTCGAATCCGGAGCGGCAGGAATCATCGTGGATCGCGACCCTGGAATCTTGTCGCCTCTTCCTGGGGTGGTGCAGGTAGGCGACACGGTCACCGCTCTGGGCGACCTCGCGAGGTGGCATCGCCGGAAGTTCGACGTCCCCGTGGTCGCAGTCACCGGGAGCACTGGCAAGACAACGACGAAGGAGTTTGTCTCGGCAGCAGTCAGCGGAAGGTTCAGCGTGCTGGCAGCGCGTGCAAGCTTCAACAATGAGGTCGGAGTTCCTCTAACCCTCCTGAGTTTGGATGAAACTCACCAGGCCGTCGTGCTCGAGTTTGCGATGCGGGGAGAAGGGCAGATTCGATACCTGGCCGAGATGGCGGAGCCAACCATTGGCGTGATTACAAACATCGGTGAATCGCACGTTGGCCGGCTCGGGTCGGTGGAGGCCATCGCCCGAGCCAAAGGCGAGATCTTCGAGGGAATGCGTCATGACGGACTCGCAGTCCTGAACGCTGACGATCCGTTCCATGGCCTGTTGAGGAGTCTGGCGCGAACACGGATTGTTTCCTATGGCGTGACGAATCCGGCGGATTGCACCGCCAGAGAGATTGAGTATGCCTGGCAGCAGTCGGGGAACGCTCCGCTTCACTGCGAAACGTCCTTTGTCGTCTGCTGCGGAGGAGAGACGCTTCCCTTCCGGTTACCGGTTTGCGGGAGGCACTTCCTCGCAAACGCGTTGGCTGCGGTTGCCGTGGCTCGCAGCCTGGGGTTGAGCCTCGCGGAGATTTCGGAAGGCCTGGAACATAACGTGCTTCTCCCCAAGAGGCGGCAGCAATGGTTGAGAGCTCCAGGAGGCTTCCTGATTCTGGATGATGCCTACAACAGCAGCCCGGCCTCGGTGCGTGCCGCTCTGGAGGTAATCAGGGAAGCACCCGTTCAAGGAAGAAGGATCGCTGTTCTGGGCGACATCAAGGAGCTCGGCCAGCGTTCGGAACAACTGCACGAGGAAGTTGGAGGAGAGTTGGGAAACTCCCGCATTGACCTTGTGGTCTGTGTGGGCGACTACGCTGGGTCCATAGCGGCGGGCGCGCAGCGGAGCGGATTGAGCGACGAGTGCGTGGCGGTATGCCGCGACAACGAAGAGGCAACGGCGGCGGTGAGAGAGTGGGTCTCGGCAGGTGATCTCGTCCTGGTGAAGGGGTCCCGCGCCATGCAGCTTGAAGAAGTGGTCGAAGGACTGATGTCGGATTTTGGACGCGAGGGCGCCCATGCCACTGAGTAGCCCGGTATTTTCCTTGCTGGTTGCTTTTGTGTCGACGGTTCTGGTAACGGCGGCCCTACTGCCCTGGCTGCGTTCCTTGAGGATCCGCAAGGAGGTTCGCATCGACACACCGGAGACACATCAAGTCAAGCAGGGAACACCCAGCATGGGCGGGCTTGCCCTCTTGACGGGGATGCTCGCGGCGTGCCTTGGTGTGAACCGGTCACCCGTGGGGTTGCTGCTGGCGCTGGTCACCGTTTTTTTCGGCGCCGTGGGTTTCTGGGACGACTACACCAAAGCCATGGGAGCCGAGAACCGCGGGATCAAAGCGCGGCACAAGCTTCTCCTGCAGTTGATAGGCTGCCTGCTTTTTCTTGTCGCCGGGAAGGCTCTACAGCAACCTGGAGCGGGATTCCGTCACGGGGACTTTGCGGGTGTCCACGGTCTCGGCTATTCTCTGTGGATGATCTGCGTGATCGTCATGACCTGCAATGCCGCCAACATTGCCGACGGACTTGACGGCTTGGCTGCCGGGCTGACGGCTATCTCTGCAACGGCCTTGGGAGTTGTCGCTGTGTTTCTAAACCACACGGACGTGGCGGTTTTCTGTGCAGCCCTGGCAGGCGCCTCGGCGGGGTTCCTGATGTTTAACTCACGGAAGGCTCTCCTGTTCATGGGAGACACCGGCTCGCTGGCCATCGGCGCCGGACTGGCGACCTCGGCTCTGGTGCTCGGTCGCGAGTGGCTGCTGCCCTTCCTTGCTCTACCATTCGCCGTCGACGCCCTCTCCGTCGTGGTTCAGGTGGTCTACTTTAAGAGAACGGGAAAGCGGATCTTCCGCATGGCCCCGATACACCACGGGTTCGAGCTTCAGGGCTGGTCGGAGTGGCGGATCGTTTTGACCTTCTGGGTTGCAGGCCTCGCTGCCGCCCTCGTAACAGTATTCGTGTGGAGAACATGGGGGACAGGGTAGTGGAAATCTCGGGCAGGAAATTCGGAGTCGTCGGCCTGCAGCGCACCGGTCTCGCGGCAGCGAGGTTCCTGTCGGAGCGAGGCGGTCGAGTTCTCGCCATCGATGAGAAGCCGCTGGAGGAATTGCCGGAAGAAGTGAGGGGTCTGTCCGACGAGTCCGTGGAGGTGGTAACCGGTCCGCAAGCCTATCAGCGACTTCAAGGATGCGACGTGGTCATCCCAAGCCCGGGTGTGCCACTGGAGAGCCCGGCGCTTACTCTGAGCAGACAGCTTCAGATTCCGATCATGGCGGAAATCGAGTTGGCCTACCTGTTCTGCCCCGGAGTTCTCGTTGCTATCTCGGGCACGAAAGGGAAGACAACGACCGCCACGCTGCTGGGTGAAATGCTGCGCGCCTCCGGGATTCCGGTACTGGTTGCGGGGAATATCGGTGACGCTCTCACCGGCGCCGTCGCAACAGCCACCGAGGACCACGTCATCGTCGCCGAAGTCAGCAGCTTTCAACTGGAGACCGTCGACCGGTTCAGACCGCACATTGGCCTTCTGCTCAACTTGGCCCCGGACCATCTGGATCGGCACGGGTCGATGGAGAACTATTCCGCTCTTAAGGCGAGATTGCTGCAAAACCAGACGGACACTGATTACGCCATTCTCAATGCAGACGATCCCAACGTCTACCGACTCGCCGACCAGGTCCAGAGCCACCTGATCGCCTACAGCACCCACCGCGCGGTGGATCATGGGATCTTCGTCAATGGCGACGGCTATCTTCGCAGCGGCATTCCCCATCGCGAAGGAACTCTCTGCCTCCGCAGAGAGATCGCCCTGCTTGGAGATCATAACGTCGGGAATGTTCTCGCCGCGAGCGCCGCGGCTTTGCTGCTCGGGTGCGACCGGGAAACCCTCGTGGAAGTGATCCGCAGTTTCGAGGGCGTGCCCCATCGTCTGGAGCCGGTCGGTGAAGTCTCGGGGGTGCTGTGCGTCAACGATTCCCAGGCCACAACACCGTTCGCGGTCCTGCGCGCACTGGAGGCCTTTGATCGACCGGTTCATCTCATCGCGGGAGGGAGAGCGAAGACCAACAATTTTGACGAGCTTGGCGATGCTATTGGCCAACGCTGCGCGTCCGTAACCTGCATTGGAGAAAGTGCTGAGAAGATTGCCGAGGTGTCCCGGAGGGGCGGGATGGGCGACGTTCGGCTTGCCGACACACTGGAACAGGCAATCCGAGACGCCTTTTCCCGGGCTCACCCCGGCGACGTCCTCCTGATGTCCCCGGCGTGCGCCAGCTTCGATATGTTCAGGAGCTACGAGCACAGGGGAGACGTATTCCGGGAAACTGTTGCAGCCCTCGCGGCAGAACAGCCCCCGGAGTAGTGCGGGCAGAAAGCCCGGGACATGAAGTTGAGGTCGAGCCCCACGGCTTGGTCTGCATCATTCGTCACCCGAAACAAACCACTCTCAAATCAAGGAGGAACAGACTATGGAAAACACCTGGAATCCCGTACCCCCTTCAGTCCGACGACATCGCCTCTTCGCAACCTGGCTCACAACCTGGCTGGCGCGTCGTCGTCGGGCGACCCATGCCCCCTTCGATCCGAGTCTGTTCTTCCTCACTCTGTTCCTCACCTGCGGGGGCATCTGCATGTTGTTCAGCGCGAGCTACGCCATCGGCATCGCCGCTCACCACTCCGCCTTCCACTACGTCTGGAAGCAGATGATTCACGCGGGTATCGGCTTGATCCTGATGGTTTACGCAAGCATGGTGGACCTGAAGAAGCTCCGCCAGTACAGCGGAGCCTGGCTTGTTGTCACGCTGTTCCTTCTTCTGCTGGTCGTCTTTACACCCCTGGGGGTGCAGTTGAGCGGCGCCCGCAGATGGCTGAACACTTGGCCTTTCCTTTTTCAGCCGTCGGAGTTGGCGAAGTTGACGCTGATCGTCTTCCTGGCCCATCTTCTTAGCCGCCCGCGAAAGTCGTTGGACTGGCGTTGCGAGCCTTTGCTGCGCGCGGGGGCAGCCGTCGCTCTGGTCGTCGGGCTGATCCTTCCCCAGCCCCACATGAGCGTCATTCTGCTGCTGGTAACCACGTCCTTCATGATGTGTCTGTTATCCGGCATCCCCCGTCAACTGCTCGCCCTTGCTGCCTGCCTTCTCCTCCTCCTTGGAGCCGTCGGTTGGTTCGTCGCCGAGGATTACCAGCGAGAACGGGTCCTGTCGTGGACTCGAGTCGTCATCCCCGGCAAGGAAGAGCCGAAAGACGCCGACTACCAGATTCGCCAATCGGTCAAGGCCTTCAAACGAGGAGGGGTTAGAGGTGTCGGATTCTGCGAAGGAAAGCAGAAGCTACTCTACCTCCCCGCCGCTCACAACGACTTCATCTTCTCCGTCGTGGGGGAGGAACTGGGGTTGCTCGGGACTTTGTTCACGTTGGGGTTGTACACGTTCTTCATCTGGCGAGGCTTCCACATCGCCTACAACGCGTCCGACCAGTTCTGCTGCTTGCTCGCCGCCGGGCTCACCTCCATGATCGCTCTGCAGGCGTTCATTCACGTCGGAGTCGCCACCCACGCGCTGCCTACAACCGGTATGTCGCTGCCCTTCGTCAGCTACGGCGGCTCCGCGCTGATGATGACTCTCGCCATGGTGGGCTTCATTCTGAACGTCTCTCGCTATCCCGATCTTCAGACAGGAAACGAATCCTATGAACCTGCTCATCGCGGGGGGAGGAACGGGCGGTCACGTCTATCCGGCCCTCGCCGTCGCCGAAGCAGCGGCAAAGGCTGATCCTCCTCATCAAACCGAATTCGTCGGCTCTCCCCAGGGAGTCGAGGCCAACCTCGTCGCGCGAGCGGGCTATACGTTCCATGCCGCGCCCAGCAACCCTCTGCCGCGCAAATGGTCAGTCCATTCGGTGGCTGCTCTGACTCGATTCTGCGCGCGAGTGCCCCTCTCCACGCGGCTTCTTCGCAGACTGAATCCCGACGTCGTCCTGGGCACGGGCGGGTACGTCAGCGCCACGATCCTGTTCGCCGCTTCTCTCCTGCGCCTCCCGACCATCATGCTCGACATCAACGCCCTTCCCGGCCGCACGACCCGCTACCTCGCCCGGCGCGTCAGCCGCCTCGCACTCGGGTTTGCGGAAGCGCGGCAATACCTCCCGGCAGATAAGTCTGTCTTTGCAGGCATCCCCGTGCGAAAAGCGATCCTCGCCGCCGATCGTGACACTTCGAGGCGGAAGTGGGGACTTGAAGAAGCACACCAGATGCTGCTCGTCTTCGGCGGAAGCCAGGCGGCTCACCGGATCAACCTTGCGGTGTTCGACTCCCTCGAAGAATTGCTGACGGCACAACGCAACCTTCGGTTGGTCCATTTGTGTGGCGAGAAAGATCTGCCACTTGCGGAGGAGAGGCTATCGAAGCTCGGCGAGGGGAAGGATCGGCGCTACCGACCGATGGACTACTGTCACGAGATGGACTCCCTGCTCCCAGCCGCCGATCTGGTCGTTTGTCGGTCCGGCGGCGCCAGCGTCGGTGAACTGACGGCCCGCGGTCTGCCGGCAATCCTGGTTCCCTATCCGTACGCCACGGACAACCACCAGGAAGCGAACGCGCGCTCGGTAGAAGCCGCTACCGCCGCTCGAGTCGTGCTCGACGCCGACCTCGACGGCCCGGCCTTCCTGCGGGAAACGACTTCCCTTCTCACCGATGAATCGCGCCTTGCCGCCATGCGCTCCGCCAGCCTGCACTATAGCCACCCCGACGCTGCCAGCAAGGTGGTCCAATTGGCGGAGGGTTTGGCTAAACGGGCATAGTGCATCGTTTCGTAAATTCTTCGGCATTAGACGCCGGATCGCTTCAGCGTCCGGTA
>JACQGJ010000134.1 GCA_016199605.1 Armatimonadota bacterium
GGGAGGCAGTAATGACGGACTTTTCGATCCTACCCATGCTGCAGCGCCGCATGCAGGAGTGTCTCGCGCGGCGCGAGCCCTTTCCCTCAGAGATCGATCCGCTGGTGGAACGTCAGCGGAAAACCCGGGAGGCGCTGTTGGAGTGTCTGGGTGCGCGTCCCGCTGAAGTGGTTGCTCCGGAGGTCCGGGTCGAGGCGGAGTTCCCCCTTGGCGAGACGAAGGTGATCCAGGAACGGATCGTGTATCGGACCGAGGAAGACGTCTGGGTTCCGGCGCACCTTTACCGTCCGGCTTTCCCCAAGACTAAGAAGCTGCCCGGCGTGCTGATGATTCAGGGATGGGATCTGGACAAGCACTCGATGCCCGAGTTCAAGGTGCGACTGGCGGCCGCGGGTTATGTGGTGCTCTTTCCCGACAATCGCTTCAGCGGAGAGAGGAAACATGTGAGCAACGGCACGGCGGAGCAATCAAACCTTCTGCCGGTGGCAGGGCTGTTCGGATTGACCTTCATGGGTATGAACACGTGGGACAACCAGAGAGCCTTGGACGTTCTGGCAAGCCGTGACGACGTGGAGTCGGACCAACTCGGTGTCACCGGGCTGTGCTGGGGTGGAATGCAGACCTGGACGTTGGCCGCTCTTGATGAGCGCGTGAAAGCCGTCTGTCCGGTGTGTTCGGTATCCACGTATGAAGCGCTGCTACGGGACTTCATACCATGGACGGGAGGGCACACCTGCTACGGAACCTACTTCTGGGACTGGGCCCAACACGGAGACGTTCAGGACATCATCGCCTGCATCGCGCCGCGGCCTCTGTTGATCCAGAACAACGTCAACGACACATGGTTTCCCGTCTCGGGATACCACCAGGTGGTTCGAGAGGTCTCACAGGTCTACCGGAGTTTCGGTGCTGGAGACAATTTCCAGCATGACGCGCGCCTCACCGTCCACGACATCACCGAGGAGTTTGGGGAGAGGGTCATCGGCTGGTTCAATCAGCATTTGGAAAGATAGCAAGATGGTGCTATAGTGTGCCAGTGTCGTCGGGCGAGAGAGTGACGCTCGATAAGATCGCTTTGCGAGGAGGAACCGATGCATCGCAAGTTTACCTGTCCGGCCTGTAAGACTGACACCTTGTATGACTTCAACACCTCGGAAGGAGTGTTGCTCGACTTCTGCGACACATGTCAGGGGGTCTGGTTCGACCGCGGGGAAGTGGCGGAATATGTAGACCTGGCGGAGGACGTGCCCGACCTGGAGAAGGCCTTGAGCGCAGCGACGCCCTCACATCTCTCCTGCCCCAAGTGCAAGACCGACATGCAACGGTTTCAGTACACACCGGAAGCTCCGTTGACTGTGGACCGTTGCCCCGACTGTCAGGGAATGTGGCTCGACCGAGGTGAGTTGCACGCCCTTGACGGCATTGCGGACCGGTTGGAGTCGCCGAAGACGAGGATCTTCCGGGCATTGAAATCGCTTGAGGACCGCGGCTACAAACCGATCGCGGTCATGCGGCAAGAGGCCCCGTAGCGGTCGGGGTCCTGGATTCCGCGATTCAGCCGTTCAGCATTCGGGCGATGGCGCGACTCTCGTCCTTCCGTCCCAACAGGTAGACCGGCGTTGTGCTCACGGTCAGATCCCTCGCCTTGAGCTCGTTTCCCATCAGGTCAAAGGCTCGCACTCCACTCGGTCTTTTCAGTTTGTGTTCCCGGTCGTCATTGCTCCATGCAACTGCGACCGCTTTCCCTCCTGTGCGGAAGAGGTAGCCCTTCATGCCGTTCCGGTCGACGTTGGTTATGCACTCGTCCGGGATACCGAACAGACGTGTCAGCGCGGCGACCGCGGCCAGGACCTTTCGAGGCGCGCCGCCGTACTCGAAGAAGACGCCGCCGGCATCGGGGTTGTTGATCGTGCCACAGGTTCCTGCATGGAAGAAGATCTTGCGTACTCCGTACGCGAACGACATGGCGGTGAACTTCACCACGTGTTCGGCCGCCTCCCGCTCGTTGGGCCAGCGGCAGTGATTCATCGTCTCATCGCCAACGGAATGCGGAATGCAAGGCGGGTCGTCATCCGCATAACATCCGTACTCGGTGATCCAGATGGGTTTGGGGCCGCCGTGTTTCCTCATCAACTCAAGGTGTTCCTTGAAAGCTTCCTCCGCAAACGTCGCTCCAACGGGCGGGTGGTAAACGTGCATGTCCACGACATCCACGTACTTCATGCCTCCGAGCTCGACGAACTGACGCACCAAGTCTGCTTCGGGCGGGGCGGCGATCCCTCCGACGATGACGCACTTGGGATCGACGGCTTTCATGGACCCGTGGGCGACTTCGAGTAGTCGAAGGTAGTCCTGCAGCTTGTAGCCGAAAGCCCTCGGTAGGGCGTAGGTCGTGTAGATCGGTTCGTTGAGAAGGTGATAGACTCGGATAGTGCCTCGATAGTGTCGCACCGCCTCCGCGGCATAGTTGCCGAAATCCTTCAGGTCGCGCGGAGCGTAAGCGATACGCAGCACCTCCGGCGACTCGCCGCCCTTCTTATAAGTTTCCTGGACTTCCTCTTCCCGCGCGGTCGTCGCCCAGAGGGAGGAGGGAAACGGCAGGAGGGCGAGAATCTTTGCCCCAAGATCAGTCACCCGGTAGATTTGCTCATCAGGGACCTTCCAGTTGAACTTGCCCTTCTCCGGCTCGACCACATGCCATTTCGCCGTCCAGTCGCGCCACCAGAGAATCCCTGCCAGTCGCGCCTCCTCGACCAGAAACTGCCACGGATAGGCGTGGTTCATGCCGAAGGGAGAATCTCCTCCGGCGAAGGGCTCAAGGACCGAACACCGCAGGGATTGCTTCACTGAGTCTGCATCCCACTGGAGGCGAAAATACCCCTGACGACCGGCGCAGAGTCCGCGCAGGTTCTGGCTGACCGATTGGCGCGAAGGCACACTGAGCGTGATCTCCTTCTTCACCACCGGCTGGTCGAAGAAATCGGTGACGACCAGTTGCTTGCGCACCTGCTGAGGCGCGGGGTCGTTGTTGAAAGCGCGTACGGTGAGGGACATGCCGCCTTTGGCCTTCGTGAACAGGTTGCCCTGCACCTCCGACTCAATGAAGGCTTCGAGTGGGCTGCGAGGCGCGTATTCGGTCGGCTTGTTGCCTCGCTCGAGTTGGACGGCGTCGAGCCACAGGGTCGCGGAGTCGAGCTTCGAGGCTTCCAGGTCCAACCCGAGGGCGAGGTAGAGGAAGGATTGGTCCGGCGTCAACGTGAGTTGGTAGCGTTTCCACTGTCCGCTCACTTTGATCTGCTGACGGAAGCTTCGCCCCTCGGCTTGGTTGATCAATATCTGGGCAACAGCGTTATCGTCGTCCGACCTAAGAAACGCTGACAGGCAGAGCGTCTCGCCCGGCTTCACCACAAACCAACCGAGGTTCGCGAGGAGGACTCGCTGCACGGGTTGCTTCACTGCCTCGAAGTAGTCGAAGTAGAACACCGGCAGCGTAGCGGGGGTGAGTGCCAGCTTCCAGCTCTGTTTCCCGTGAGCCGCGGTGGTCGCGTCCGGCTCACCGTAAAGCCTGTAGAGATTTCCCCCCCAGCCGCGCAGTCCGTAGGTGAAGCTCCCCCAGTTGGCCCCTCCGCATTCGTAGCTGCTGTTGGGGACGAAGTTCTGCACGCTCTCCGTCGCAATCTGCGGATACCACTGCCGACCTCCCGTCGTCTCGACCAGCGCGACCTCATCCAGCCAGAACGTGCCAGCGCTGTTGAACCAGAACTGGAATCGACTCGCCTCAGTCGGCAAGTCCTCTTTCGCCTGGAACAGGAACTCATAGCGGGCCCACTTCGGCTTTACGAGCGCGACTTCACTCAGTCCCACGTTACGCCACACCTGGGAGTTGACGAGGGCCACGTTCACGGCGCCCGACTTGATTCGCTCGGCCTTCGCCCAGAAGGTGAGTTGATACCATTTCCCGCGCTGGACACTGATCGCTCCCTGCTGGCAGAGCATGACATGCGAGTTGGGCGCGCTTCCCTCGAAATGCGTGCAATCCAGCTTCGCGCAATTGCGACCGTCTCTCCCTTTGTCCACGGTCAACTGCTGCGTGATCTCCGCCGCACCGGCGAAGGTCCATCGGTCTGGAACGGCTTGACCCTCTCTAACCTGCTCGAAGGAGTTGTTCTGGATGAGGTTGTTATCGGCAGCCATGCAAGCCGTCATGGCCACCGGCAAGAGGCACAACAGGACAGGAATCAACTTCGTAAGGATCCGCATGGTGTTCTCCCGAGTTGCTGGTTGCAAGCTAACAGCTTGCGCTGTTCGTCCGGGAGTTGCACTCCTGGACAGGCTAAGAGCATGAAGCTGGACTCCCAATGGTCACGGCGGACAACGGATACCAAACCCGTCCTCATAGGGCGTCCAGGAGTGCAACTCCCGGACGAACAACAGTTGAGCTACAGCCTCAACTCATCCAGATGATAGCTCGCGCCGAACGGATTGCCCTCAAAACCCAGACGCAAGCCTCGCTCGTTCGGGCTGGCGATAGACAGCCCTTCCACGCGGGGCAGGTTCTCGCTACCGAAGCGCGCCTGCAAAGCCTCCAGCAGATTGAACTCCGCATGCCGCCAGCGGTTGTCACCCACGACCCCTTTGATGCTTCCCAACACCTTGTCCTTCTTTTCCGGCTCACCCGCCGTGAAAGCGATCGTGTGCCAGGCGCCCTTGACTTTGGCGTAGAGGTTGACATGGACATTCGGGGGGACTTTATAATCGAAGCCGACAACCGGATGCTGCTTTGCATCAAAGGGCTCCTTAGTCACCCACAGCGCAAAGTGCCCACCGCACACGCGATTGGTTACCCTCAAACTGCGCTTCCCCTTCGAGGCGGTTTTATCATCGAAGCTGAGTATGGCAGCATCGACGGTATCCCGCGTGGTGAGGCTTCCACAATCCTGCTCGAAGTCGAAGGTGACGGCTCGATCTGGCAACCCGCTGGAACGATCCGACGAACTGCCCCTTAGCCAAGACGCGGTACGTGAAGCAAGTTGTAGACAAGGTTTGGGAATCGGTTCCACTCCGGCGCCGCGCTCGTACCAGACTCGAACTCGCGCCAGCACTATGCTGCCAGTCGCCGTCCACAGGGCCACTTTGCCGACGCGTAGCGGCTCAGGGTCAGCGCACTCGAGAACCGGCTGATGGTCGACAAACATCCGCAACCTTCCGCCCCGCTTCTCCACTCGAAGGCAGAACCAGTCCTGCGAAATGTTTTGTTTTGCTCCGGTGAAAGGCTTCTGGGCGACCACCCGGTTACGTTTCAGAATCTGCGTGTTCCCACCCGTGCCGGCAAAGATGAAGCTGTAGCCACTGACGAGGTTTGCTCCGTCTCCACAAAGGCTGATGTTCAAGTCATGCACCGCTGTTGGGGAGTCTCCCATCGGGGCATTGGAGCAGTAGCACTCAACCACGATGTCGCCTGCATAGCTCTTCTTCGTCCAGGTGATAGCGGCAACCGGATCATACGCGCCGAAATGCGATTGCCCCCAGCAACCCCATCGCTGCATCGATTCCCATGTCCCCCGCTCCACCCACCAATCCACCGGCGCTTCGGCGAAGGCGCAGTCTTCCATGCAGGGAGAGAGACACGTCGCCCTCGACTTGTCCACGGCGAACCCCGCAGTCTTGAAACCCACTCTGTCACCGCGCAGCGGTCGTGGATCAGAGAAGCTCATCAACTCCTCCTCCTCCGCCTGCACGATCACGCGGCGGCCCTGCTGCCGGAAGACGAGGCTCTTCCATTCCGAAGACATCGCCTTCCACGTCTCAACCACCGGTTTTCCCAAACGCCGCAACCTCCACAATCGCGCTGACGGCTGACCGCTGCCCTTTGGCGACTCATCGTTGATTTCCAAAGCGTATCCACTTCCGGAGTGCTCGTCCGAGGCGCAGATCGTCGCAACCAGCTTCGCTTCTGAGGGAGGCGTCGGAGGCAGGGGCAACTGTAACAGGGGATCTTTGAAGAACACACCGCGGTGCCAGTATCCCTTCTCGGCGTTGCCTGCCCACCAGTCCTCCTCCGTGGCCCAGCGGCGCATGATGGGATCAACGGCGAAAGCTCCTGGCACTCGTTCCGCTATCAGGCGATCTTCCCTGATCGTGTTGACCGACTCCACCGTCACATCGTCGAACTGCGCCGTTGCGGCACCGTCACCCGTGGAAAGGTAAAGTCCCATCTTTCCCTGTCCAAAGCCTGCATCCTTCGCGTTCAGCGCCGGTACACCGTCGATCGATGCCCTGAGTCGATTTCCCTCGATCTGCGCCCGCAGGCGGTACCATTGCGAAGGCTCGAATCCGCCAACTTCTTCAGCAAGCACGGTCTCTTTGCCACCCCGCGCACTGACCAATTGCCTCGTTCCCGTGGCCGCGCCGACAGTCCAGCGAAAGAGGAATTAAC
>JACQGJ010000135.1 GCA_016199605.1 Armatimonadota bacterium
GCCCATGCTTCGTATCGTCAACCCGCTCAGCGGTAAGACCACCAACTGGAGAGCCGGATGCGGGAGAACCGCACGTCCGGTTCGGAGGGAGGGGGAGCCGGGTATACAACCGACTCTCCCTACCCCTATCAACTGCGCCACACGCGGAGGTCCGTTCGCGATGGACTCAACGTGCCGGTAAGCTACAGCCGGCACAACCTTTCGCTGAGGTTGTATCATAAGAGCCCACAGACCCCTACGAGTTTATCTCGCCGGTGAATGAGATTGGGGAGCTAAGGCAGCAGTCCGCTGCTACTCCCCGGACCCCTGTCCAGCTTGTCTGGCAGGTGAATGAGATTGTGCCAGCTAAACACTGGTTTTCCCCCGCGGGCAGTGAAGTTAGCCTCCCAGTCTCATTCACCTGCCAGACAAGCTGGACAGGGGTCTACAAACCTTCCTGGATACTCAGGTTAGCCCGCCAATCTCATTCACCGGCGAGATGAACTCGCGGGAGTCTAATGATACAATTCCACAACCTTTCAACCTTTCCTTGAGCTTGACGGGAAAGCCCTGTATTCTTTATTCTTTTGCAGTCGAGTTGATGCTGTGGCTTCTCAGTATTGCCTCGTCAGCAGAACGAGGACGATGCACAGTGATAAAATCAAGTCGCGGGAATCTTATGTCCGGCAGATTGATGGTCGTGCTGGCCTCAACGTCGGTCGGGATCGGCACTGTCCTGATTGTAGTTCTGCTCCCGGCACTTGCCAAAGGGAGAAGGAATGAGCAGATCACCATGAGAAAGTACTGGCGAGACCACCCGGAACGGCCACGTTCATTCTTCGGCCCGCAAGACGTGTCCGTCTTGCGGTCGAGAATCAAGGTGAAGCCGCTCAGCCTGATGTGGCCGGTTCTGAAACAACGCTGCGAGGGTTACGTGACCCCGGGAGACCCGAGTTGGGTCGACTGGCGCGAGCGGAAGCAGGGCTTCTGGCACACGCGGGACGGCGTGTGGCGACTCGCGCAATGCCTCCCCGATCTGGCTATCGCCTACAGACTCAACGGAGAGCAACGCTTCGGGGAATGCGCGCGGGATATCACACTGACCATCATCAAGGAGAACGTGGAAGGCAAGGCGACCCAGGGACAGGTCTATGGTCAGAGTTACGGTGGCTGGGGATTGACCGACGGGGGCTTCGTCCACCAGGGCATGGCTATTACGTTCGACCTGACTTATGACCTGATGTCGGAAGAAGATCGTCAACTCGTCGCAAACCACCTGCTGAAGTTTGCGAGACGTGTCTTCGTCGATGCAGCACTGCGGCCAACTGCTCCGGATGATTCTCACTTCCCAAGTAACCAGAGTGTCTATCCACTGTGCTTCGGCGCGGTCTGTGCTCTAACTGCATACGGCGACGCTGCGGTCAATGATGAGGAGCTGGAGGAGTGGGTGGGATATGCCGTGCAGGAATGTGACAACTATCTTCAAGTCCAGGTGGATGAAGACGGAGCCGCTTTTGAAGGACCGGGTTATGCTGACACAATCACCATGATTTGCCAGTTAGGCTACCTCATGCGACGGGCAGGTTTCACAGACGATCTGTTGTCCCGAGACAGATTGAAGAAGACGACGAGCTTTTTCCTGCATGTCATTCTGCCGGGGGGTGGCGACATTCGGCCTCTGGGTCAGTGCTTCAACCGCATGGCAGGCGACTCGCTGGTGGCGAGGGCGTGTGCGGACAAGGATAGCCACGCGCAATACGCGTGGTTGCGGTACATGGCTCCCGAGCAACCAGAGAAGCGGCTCAAAGATGCGGCTTCGTGGGGTTACCTCAGCTTCGTTTGGTACGATCCGGATCTCCGTCCCGCCTCAAACGCGACGATGAAGCGTGTATCTGATGCCTGTTTCCGTGGCATGGGTCTGCTCGATGTGCGTACAGGGTGGAAGGCGAAGGACTTCCACTTCTGCATGACTGCTGGCAGCGGATTCTGTGGCGGATGCCCGGACAAGGGGAGCTTCACTCTGGAGGCGGATGGAGAGCGTTACGCAGTAGACATAGGCTATGGCGCTCTCACTGCGGACAAGCATTGCAGCTTGCTGATTGATGGCAAGGGTCCGCAACTGGGCGTCCGAATCCGCGAGCGGATGGCAGAGCAGGACCTCGCGCACCCGCACTGCAAGTTTGCGAGAATGGACCTGACTCGCAGCTACTCCGGGTCGCAGCGAGTCTGTCGCTCCGTTGCTGTAGTCAAACCGGCCCGGGCTTGGCCGTGGTACGTCGTCGTTGCCGATGACCTGCGGATGCCGGTGGGGCAGCATGAATTCGAGTGGTTGCTTGTCTCCGGTCAAGGCAATCGAATTATCGCCGAAGCGCCAAACCTGATCCGCATCGTGGGCAAGGCGCATTCGGTGGGCTTGCGCATCCTCAGTCCGGACAAGGTTGAGCCAGGCGTAGATGTCATTGAGCACCGGTACATGCACGAGCAATCCAAGACTCCGACGTCCGAGCCGGGTGACTTCCCGCGACTACGGGTGAGAGCCCACGGAACACAAGGCCGATTCCTGATTGTGATGTACCCCTGGGAGCGACCCCCTGCAGAGATCCAGTCGACAGATACCGAAACAGGGCATGGAGTGAATCTGAAGTGGGGTACGGAAGTCCATACTCTCAGGTTCAAACGGGATCCGAACGAGGAAGAACCCTCATGGAGTTTTGCCAGAACTCAGGCAGACCGGTGATTCCCGAACCTGCTCGGGTGGAGCGCGAGGAACGATGATACGAAGAAACGTGGGGAGGGTGGCTATCGTGATTGGAGCGAGTATTGTTGCTGGAAGTAAAGCAGGCGAGGGGAGCACTTCTTCGTTCACGTATGGAGGGGGCAAGCCAACAGGGAGCCTCGCGCGGGTGCATGAGGTGACCATCCCCGAGGTGAAGGGAACGGCGCATGTTTACTGCACCTTCGAAATGGGGGCAAGCAATCCTGTTCCATGCGTCGATGGCCAGCCGAAGGAATTGCAGATTGTCACCGTGGGGCAGGAGACCGACGGCAGGTTCGTCCCTGCTGTTCGATTCGGGATGCACGATGGCCGCAACCTGCCGACAGAGAAAGGCTACATCACACCGTGGGTCACTGACGGACGGCTGGACTACTACGGTTGTTACGCCCGACCGAACACGCCCTGCGACTTCAAGCTCACGGTTGACCTGCGAAAGCAACTCGCAACTGTCTGGTGCACCGGTCGAGGAGACGACGACTGGTTCCTGCTTGCAGAGGCTATCCCGTTGATGGCTGAGGTCGAAACAATCAATGAGGTCCACGTCGAGCAGTACCCCGGAGCACCGGGCATTCATGATTTTGTGGTCCAATCCAAGCCGTGGCGTCCTGGAGAGAAGCCCCGGCCGCACCCCCTTGCGAAGAAGGAACGTGCGGTCAAACCCGGCGCCGGGTTCAGGTTCCAGAGCATGCGCTCGGTTTGGCGTAAACCTGGACGGCATGTGAGTATCGGGCGCAAGCCTCCGGTCTGGATGGGCTTCCCGGACGTTGTTCAGACGGGGCAACAAACGCTGGTCTGCACTCACAATGATGGCGTGGGACATGGAGGCGGAGGGAAGCTGCTGGTGCGGCACAGCGACGACCTCGGCAAGACCTGGGGCGAGCCGATGGTCTTGCATGAGAGTGGAATCAACTGCCCGCGCCTTCAGAAACTGAAGGACGGTTCATTGCTGCTCCTTGCCGATGTAGGTGGGACGACGCCTGTTCTTCTCGACAGCTTTGATGGCGGCAAGACGTGGACGAACAAGAGGTTTCTCGAACCTCGCGAAGCCGGAGGCAACCAGGTCTGTGTGCCGAGTCGAGTTACCGAGCTTCCCGATGGTTCGTGGTTGATGGTGGGTTCATGGTACCCAGGCGGCAAGGCTTTCGAAGGAACGGAAGGGGAACGGTTGGAGTTCTATCACTCCACCGACCGCGGCAACACGTGGAAGTTCTGCTCCTACCTTCAGGCTTACCCGCCCCACAGCCTGAGCGAGGCGAGTGTCCTGGTCCTGCCCGACGGAAGACTGCTGCTGTACGCACGCGAGGCCCGCGCCGACGGTCATCCCGGCATCAAGGCTTACTCATACGACAACGGCAAGACATGGGGACAGGTAGAGGAACTCCCCTTTGCCATCACTGGCCGCACGTGCGCGGGTTTCCTTCCCGATGGTCGTGTGATGGTCACCTTCAGATCGGGGATAGGCAGGTCCGCCTTGTGGGCTTGGATCGGTGAACCGGAGGACCACAGTGGGTTCCGCATCGCCGGGGCACACTTCAACGATGCCCACTCAGTTGGACTCAAAGGAGGTGTACTGCACCTCGACAATGACGGGGCATCCGGGCAATTCACCCAGTACTTCCTTCGTCCGCCGGATGGTCCGGAAACCGAAATCGACCTGACCGCCGAGGTGAAAGTCGTATCGAATGCGGGTCGTGCCGCGACGCTCTCCGTGCCGTTTGTCGGCAAGTTTCGTCTCTTCCCAGACAGGATCGAGTTGGCTCACGAGCCGACACTGAGTTTTGAGGTGAAGCCCAATGAGTTCCACATCTACCGGGTCCTCAGCCAGGACGGCAGGGCCAAGCTGTACGTTGATGGCAACGAGTTGCTTGAAACTGACAAAGTGGACAGACGTGCGAGGCGCTGTGGCTGGACGCCGGCTGAGGTGAGCGTCTACCCGTTCGCCTTCGGAAATGAAGTGGAAAAGGACGACTCCTCCACGAACGTTTACCTTCGCGACATCACGCCGAACGTATCAGGCTACAGCCTCTGGCGACGGGTTGAGGCGACGCTCGACGACCCTGTAACAGGAAAGCGTGTGATCTCTTGGTCGGCGAAACCAGGAGAGTTCCCCGACCAAGACCAGTTGGACCACATCGTTGAGATTGACGCGTCCATTGACGGCCACGACCAGGGATACTCGGGGTGGATTGCTCTGGAAGACGGGAGGCTGTTTGTAGTGAATTACACCGACGACACTGCGCCCACGTGTCCGCCCACGGGGCTTCTGCAGATGGGCGTCTCCTGGATTCGGGGAACGTACCTGCGGCCCCTCGACCTTCCAGTTAGCGGGACAAAGGCTGATTGACGCGGCGGCAGTTCAGTCGCGACCAAATCAACTCCTTGATTGGCCCGCGCCGTACCTCCGGAGGTAGGACCAGAACCATCTGCTCACGGTACTCCTCAGTCCGCCATGGCCTCCGGACTGAACGGCATGCCCATCAACGCCGCGACATCATCAGGATGTGACTCACGGGAGATCGTCTTCTTTCCGCCTTCACCGCGGAAGATTCCCACACGCTCGAAGGGCGGAGTCAGGGGGATGATACCGAAGTCCTCAGCTTGCGCTCGGCGAATCGCTCGCTCCGCTCCTTCGCGGATCAACTGGCATGCCCTTTGGGGATGCAGGTGGATCGCTCCGAGGTGGAAACGGGAATACGCTTCAGCATCGAGGTCCTCCCCTTTCCCCGGCTGAATTCCCCGTTTTACCGCCACGGTTTCAATGCCGGGAACCAGCGCCCTTGCTTCGTCGCACAACGCCTGTTCACCCGAGGCGAAAACGGCTCGGACGCCCAGTTGACTCGCACACATCGCGAGCTGTCCGAACTCGCCGATGGAAATTCCGTTGATGGAGAGATCAATGTAGCTCCACCCCTGCGTGTGAGTCAGTTGGCTGAACTCGGTGCCTGCTTTCGCGTGCTGACCGACCCAGGCGACGGCGTCCCAGCCCTCCTCCAATCCCAGCGGCCAGCCGCGGGCCCATCCTCGCTGCAGTTCCACTCGTGGATCGAGCAACCTCGGATTGAGGGCGCCACACCCGTGGCCATCAGCCACGAGAATGTGCGTCGCTCCTCCGGCAAAGAACCCGTCCACCGCGGCATTCACCTCCTCGGTCAACAACTCCTTCGCCACGTCGTAGTAACGTGACTCCGGCGAGCACCAGTTCTCAAAATCGAGAATGCCGGCGACGCCTTCAAGGTCAGTCATCAGGTAGATTCGCATCGGAATGTTCCTCCAGGTAGAGCAATGATTGGTAGTCGAGGATGGAAGGGTGGTTCACCTGGGGATCACGGTCGGAATTCCATGTAGGCCGTTCGGTTTTGGAAATCGCTATGCAGCACGGCGTCAGTCAGAACATCCTCAAAACCCAGCACAAGGGGTTGAGTATCATCGGGAAGAAGGTAGGCTTTGATGCGCAGGGACGGAGAGGCTTGCTGATCATCCTGAACTCGAATAATCACCCAAGCTAACTTACCAGTAGTCGAAGTTCCGGCGATGTAGAGAGGGGAATCGGTGTCACCGATGAGTTGATGCGTCGCGTTTTCCCATAGTGATCTCGGAATAAACGAGACGGGGCCGCCAGTGTCCACAATTGCTCCTCGCGCTTCTGCCCAACCACCAAGTGTCCGGAAAGAGACCCGTGCATTCAAACGGATCAAACGCACGATCACATTCGTCTGGGTATAAGCCTGCACATCGATTGTCTCCATGTACCGCAGCTTAATGCGAATACCACCTTGGCCTGCTTTCAGTGAGCCAGAGGCAACACGGTTCTCCGCCTGACTTCTCCTTAGCCCTCCGCTCAACTTCGCCCAGATTCTTGCCAAAGGCTACCACCTCCTTACTGTAAACAGCAATCCACAAGTCAGGATACTGCTGTGTCAATTCTGTCAAGTGATCGCCCATCCATTCTTCATCCACCCAGTACCGCTTCGGTATCGGGGGAGGCTCCGGGAAACCGTCCGGTAATGTTACGTAAGGCATTGTCATCACCTTCCTTCCATGCCTGTTGCAGTTGATTATTGCAGACTCCGTCTCAAGATGCAATCACTCACTTCCGGGTGACTGTCAAGTCATCGAACGCCACTCGCGACGGCTTCTCGCTTTGTGACCACCTCCGTGCAGCAAGGGTCAAGCGCCCGCATGGAACCGCCGGTGCGCCGAGGGCTTCGTCGTCGGTGGCCTCCATCAACAGCTTGTCATCGAGGTATACGGCAAAGTGGTTTCCCTTCGCTGCGATTCTTGCCGCATGCCACTCTCCATCCCGTATCCACTTCGCCATCGCCAACGGATGGTCGTCGTTGGTCGTGGCGCTGCCGCTTTGCTTGTGGAGCGTGACGTTCCACGAGTTGAAGCAGAGTATGTATCCGTTGCCTTGCGTGTCTTGTCGCAGGCCGATCCATGGCCCGTCACGCCAGTCCATCCCAAAGTCAAGGATCCTGAAGCGCAGGGAGGCGGTGAAGTCGCACAGGTTGTCGTCTCCCCAGAGGGCGCCGACCGAGCGCCAGCCGTCTCCCGGACAATCGCTCCCGAGGTAGACTCCGTCCCGCACTTCCCACTTGCCGGAAGCGACCGTCCAATTCGGCGCTGCCTTGGAGCCGTTGGGGTAGGAGGAGAAATCGTCGCCGTTCGGGTCGCCGCCGAAGGTGATGTAGCCGAACCGATCGGGAACGTGAAAGCTGCGTGTTGAGGACCATGAAACGAACTCGCCCTCCGGCACGGTCTTGGGGCGATCAATGCGATACAGTTGTACACGCCAGGAGTCACCCATTTTCGGAGCCACGTCGCTGAGCGACCTCAGCGGGATCGCAAGCTCGGCCGTCCAACCTTTTCCCTCAGTGAGTTTGGCGGCCGTCTGCATCCCAGCGCAGTTCCACTTCTTGTAGTTGGGCACATCCTGCGGCGCGTCGTTCTTCACCTCGGCGATGTCGAGGTCCACAACGACATTGGCGGGGTTGACTTCAATCTCCTTGTAGTGCCTGCCCGAGCCCGAGGGATCAACATAGACCTCCACCACGTCGCCTTCCCACAGGTTCGCGTCGTGCTCCGCATACTTTGGTTGTGGGCTCGAGTCCTCGCAGTCAAAGGCGACATAAAGGTTCTCTTCATCATAGAGCATCTTCGCCCTGGTCGCCTGCGAAGGTTTCCCTGTGCCCGTGAGGAAACGAGAGAACGACAGCTCTCGCGCCTGCTTCCACGCGTCGTCCGAAAGGTCGCCATCCACCGTGACTTTCTCGGAAGTGCGAGCCACAAGCGCGCGTGCCGGTGGCGGGAAGGTTGTCTTCAAGACGTGGTTCAGCAGCCCGCGCAGAATTGCAGAGCCATACTTCTCGTTCGACAGCAGCGGCCCCCAGACATACACCACGCGCCCACCTTTCAGATCGCCTGATTTGAACTCGATGATCGCGCCACCATCTCCGTAACTCTGTCCCTTCCCATCCTTCAAGGTCAGCAGCGGAGTATACACATCCTGCTCAGACACTACGTTCACAATCGGTCGCCAGCGCGGGTCGCCTTCGGTGGGGAAGGGAAACTTCGCCGGCAGGTCGGGCAGGATCTTCGGCGTCGTGTTCACCTCGAAGGTCAGCTTCGCACCGACAGGAGGTTTCTCCCACCCGGAGACTTTGACGCCTTCGAGTTTGTCCTGCCGGTTCTCCAGTCCGCTCCCGGCAATCGGCAGTCCGAACTTGGGTGCGGACACCACGGGGGTTCCCTTCTCGTTGTAGTAGAATGGAAACGGCCCCGGCGAGAGAACGAGCAGCGTCCCCCCGCCTCGGAGATAGCCCTGGATAGCCCGATCGCCATCTTCCTTGCCGTTGACATTCTGGTAGTAGTTCTCACCGCCAACGTCTACTGCGAGGAAGTATTGCGCTGGATCAAGGACGGTTGAACTCACCATCTCTTCCGGCGACAGGATCCTGAAATAGTCAATCGCTCGCGCCTGACGCAGCATTTTGACGAAGGAGGAGGAGCTGGCAGTGCTCGGAGGCGGTACCGGAAGAATCGCGAGATGGCCAGAGAAGGCGGACATGGGCTGAGCCAGTCGCTTCAACTCCTCAAGAGAGGCCTGCTGGGCGACAAGCAACTTCCGCCTGGTTTCCACGGCGGCGAACACCGGAGTCAGTTCCTTCGTTGCCTTCATCGTGGTCGTGACCGCGAGCAGATCGCAGCCTTGCGGCCAGACCGACAGGATTTCCCGGCCGCCCGTATCGAGGGCCACGAGGTCTGCGTGCCAGTCGAAGCACTGCGGCCAGCCGGAAACAACGGGAACCGCTTTCCCGACGGGTGCTTCGCTGCTGCCGTTGGCAAAACGGACGGTGAGGCGGGAACCTGCTTTGAGTCCGGTGACAAGGCAGAAGAGGTGCGTCGCTTTCACGTCCACCGGGACATGGGCATCTCGCGCTGTGATCGGGCCTCTCAGGTTGAACCAGAAAGGCACTCTGAAGATAGACCTTTCGCCTTTTGGCAGACCGGCGAAAGAGGCGTTGTCATCCCAGACCTCAGGAAGCTCATGGTTGGCGTTCCTCGAAAAATCAACTGCGTGAAAGCCCTCAACCTGTCTGGGTCCGACTGCTCGTGGCACGGATACGGAGCAGGCGAGCACGCTCGCCTCTGCCGGGACTTCACCGATGGTCACCACGTCTCCGTTGGCAACCTGACGCAGAAGCAAAGTGTCGGGGCGCTCGTCGAAGGAGACTGGCACAACGATGGAGGCGTCGTCGTTGCGTTTTCGGACTACAGTCTTCCCGCGCAGGTCGGCGAAGGGGAAAGTAACCATCAGGTCGAACTCGTCAGACAACCAGGAGACGATCCGAAACGAGCAGTTGCCACCTGCTGCTGCGCGGTAGTCGCGGACGGTTGTGTGGTTGCCTTCCTTGCAGAACGCCATTGCGGCTTTCTCCCCGCACAGGACGCGTGCCTTTGCCATGCCGACCGGCCACGCGAGCTGCTCGAAGTTCCCCCAAAGTCCCCCGTAGGAGCTGCGCGTTCCTTTCGCCTGTTGCGCTCCGTCGTAGAGTCCGTACCGCTCGGCAAACGCTCCGCCATACTTGGCGACCGAGGCAGCCCATTCGTCGCGAAACAAGACCGGCCACCGCTCCAGCATCCCTCGCAGAACGTGGCCC
>JACQGJ010000033.1 GCA_016199605.1 Armatimonadota bacterium
TACACGGAGTAAGCTTTGCCTCGCGATTCCACCATCGTTGGTCTTGACATCGGAACTACGAAGATTGCCACCGTGGTCGGGACGGTCAATGATCGCGGACGGCTGGAGATCCTCGGAGTGGGTGTCCATCCTTCCCGTGGACTGAAGAAAGCTGTCGTGGTTGACGTGGAAGACACCACGGACTCCATCCGCCAGAGTGTGGAGAAGGCCCAAAGGATGGCAGGAACGGAGATTCGTTCCGTTCATGCCGGGATCACGGGAGAGCACATTTCGTCGCTCAACAGTCGCGGGGTGGTGACGGTCACCGGGCCCGACAAACAGATCACCGAGGAGGACGTGCGCCGCGCTCTGGAGACCGCCGAGGTAATTGTGATTCCGCCGGACCGAGAGATCATCCACACTGTGACGCGCGGTTTCAAGATCGACGGGCAGGACGGAGTGAAGCGGCCCATTGGGATGTGCGGCGCTCGGCTTGAAGTGGAGACGCACATCGTGACCGGCGCGGCCACTTTCATTCACAACGTAGTGCGATGCGTTGAGCGCGCGGGTCTTGACCTGGAGTGTCTGGTGCTCGAGCCAATCGCCACGAGCGAAGCCGTGGTGACTGAAGCCGAGAAGGACCTGGGGGTTGCACTGGTCGACATCGGGGGAGGAACCAGCGACATTGCGGTTTTCCACGGAGGCAGCATCGCCTACAGCAGCGCGATTCCCGTAGGCGGCAATCACGTCTCGCGGGACATCTCTATCGGCCTGCGGACCTCCTTCGAGGCCGCCGAGCGGATCAAAGTCGAGCACGGTGTAGCCATGGAGGAACTGGTCGGCGAAGAGGATATCCTGACGGTTCCGGCTGCGGGTACCGGGGAATCTCGCAAGTTTCCCAAGCGTATCCTCGCGCAGATCATCGAGCCGCGAATGGAAGAGCTTTTCGTCCTGATGCGCAAGGAAGTTGAGAAGTCAGGTTACGAGCAACACATCGCGGGCGGGGCCATCATCACCGGAGGGGGTTCGTTGCTCCCCGGAACGGTTCCTCTGGCGGAGCGAGTGCTGGAGATGCCCGTTCGCGTGGGGAAACCGACGCAGAACCTGATCGGGATGACGGACGCGGTGAGCAGTCCCATTTACGCGACGGGCGTAGGACTGGTCCACTACGGAGCCCGATACCCACGGGAAGAACGCCCTCTGATGTATACGCCCCACAGATTCCTGACAGAGCTGTGGGAGAAGGTTCGGCGAATGTTGAGATTAGGCGTCTGAGCTTGAGGGAGAAGACAACCGTGAAGGCATCACTCGAAAACCTGCGACCGATGAGCGCTCAGGATATTCTGGATATCGGCTTCCGGCTGTACCGGAGCAACTTCTGGCTGCTGGTGAAAGTATACGCTGTGCTTTATGTGCCGTGCAACGTCGGACTGGCGATCATTATGCCTTTCGTCGGGCAGAACCCGTGGCTGATCCCGTTAGCCGTCTTGCTTTATCTCGCAAACGCCCCTTAGCCTGGGTTGCCTCATGCGCAGTCGTGAAAGCAATCTCTGCGACTTTCCTGGAGGAGAAAACAGACTTGAAGTCTGTCTACCAGTTTGTCCTGCCTAAGATGGTCATGCTGTCGGTGACCCTGTTACTCTATTCCATTGCCCTATTCGCCGTCTTCATGGTCTGCCTCCTTCCTGGCATGTTTACCCTTGGCTTCGGGAACAAAGTGGTAGGGGGAGTCCTCTTGGTCGTTGGCGTGCTTCTGGGCTTGATCCTTTTCTTCCTGCTGGCCGTATGGTTTTTGTTTGTTTCACAGGCTTGCGTGCTTGAAAACCATGGGTACTTTTCTGCTTTCAACCGCAGTCAGCAGTTGGTCAGCGGGTACTTTTGGAAAGTGGCCGGCACCATGATCCTCGCTTTTCTCATTGTAATCTTCTTGCAGGTCGCGACCATGATGCCCGTCGGCATACTTGCCGGGATCGGTATGTACTCTTCCGCGAACACCTCACAAATGCCTCCGGTCTGGAATAGTGTGATGGCGTTGAGCAACATCATCTATAACACCCTTTTGTACCCTTTCCTCGGGATCGTGATGACTCTCCTCTACTACGACCTTCGCATCCGCAAGGAAGGTTTCGATCTGGAGATGATGGCGCAGGAGGCAGGATACGGGAGTCTCCCGGGTACTTCGATCGGCGACGGCTCAACAACGCCGGGCGCAGCGGGAGGGGAGTAGCCATAGGATCCCCGACGGAAACCGCAGGGCTACTCCTTGTGAGGCAGCGCCCTCTGGCGGGTCTCGTTGTGCTCTCGTTGCTTCTCGCCGCATGTCCTGCACGGGCCGTTCCCGTGGAGGAATACCGCCAACGCCTCGAGGCTTCAATCTCCTCGCTTGCCCCCACTTCACGGACCAAGGACGCCGACGCCAAGTTGGCGGCCCTCCGAACGTCTTTCGCGTTACTGAGTTCGCTCAAGTCAGTGGAGTTGCACGATGGGAGGTCGGTCCCACTCGACTTCCGGTGGCTCGAGGACGGAAGTCAGACATCGAGCCGAAGCATCGATCAGGTCGTCCGGGAGAGGAGAAACGCTCTCTCCTTGTACCGCGATGAACTGGACTGGTACGTTAGCGGACAGTTCCGGACGGAACCTCGCTCGTCGGTCTGGGCTCGTGAAATCGTCAGGCGTAAAGAGTTTAGACTACACATTCCGTGGATACAGACGTTCCTGTACAAAGTGCTTTACTCCCTCGCGAAGTTCCTGGGGGAGCACACCACCTTCCACGGGTGGCGAGTCACTTACTGGGTGCTGGTCGCGGTAGGAGCCCTGTGTGTGATCGGCATCATCGTCTACCTCACCTACTCGCTGCGTCGCACTCTGGTGAAAGAAGGCCAGGTGAGGTCGGATAGTGAGGCCGACTTCCTGGAGCGGTTACGTTCTTCCGCCGAGTGGCAAGCCTTCGCCGCAGAGTGCGCCGCGCGGGGAGAGTTCCGCTCCGCTGTCAGGGGACTCTTCCACGGACTCCTGGCCTTAATGGATGAAAAGCAATTCATCCAATTCGACCGGAACCGCACAAACCGGGAGAACCTCGCGGCGCTTCATCTCGACTCCCAGCCCGATGAGGCAACTCGTCTGCAACCTCACCTGGCGCAGACGCTCCGTTTCTTCGAGAGGAAATGGTATGGACTGGAGCCATGCAGCGCGGGAGAGTACTCAGGCTTTCACAACGATCTGTCCAGCCTGACGGCCCACCTGGGCTCCCTCAAGGTGGCCGCGCCCGAAGGAGCAGCGACATGAGTCAGCATACCAGAGTCTGGAGTCGGATCGCAATCTTCCTGGTGTTTGCCGTGGCGTACCTCTTTCTGATGCAGGCCTTGCACCGGGCGAGAGACAGCTCCTCCTTGATCCCGGTCCCGACGTCCTACAACGCCGGGCCGTTCGGCGCCAAAGCCTTCTACCTGCTGCTGAAGAAAGCAGGCTATCGGGTCGTCCGCAACACAAGACCCCTCGGAAAGATCCCCGCCGAGGTGGGAACGCTGGTGCTCCTCGACCCCTCCAATGTCTTTGGGGCCCCCGTGAGCGAGAAGGAGTGGTCTCGGATCAGCGAATGGGTTGCCTCAGGGCATTCCTTGTTGCTGTCGGTCTCGTATCTCCAACAAGTCTTGGGATGGGAAGCGATTTCTCCGGAGGAAATGCCTCCGTCCCTGGAACCGAAGTCCGTTCTACTCCGGCCCTTGAACGCGACACGTTTTACGCAGGGGGTGGTAGCGGTCAGAGGCTTGAAAGACATGCACTTGGCGAGCTCTGAAAACGCTATGCACGGCTACCTCCCCGTGCTCTCTCAGGGGGAGAAGCTGCGGATGGCAGCATGGCGAAAAGGACGCGGCTGGGTGGTGGTGATGTCGGACTCTTCGATGCTCTCCAACATGCTGATTGCCCGGGAGGACAACGCGTTGCTCGCGCTCAACACCATGCAGATCCTGACCGAACCCTCGAAGAGTCGCAAGGTGTGGTTTGACGAATTCCACCACGGCTTCTCCTCTGTCGCCATGACGCTCCCGCGGTTGATATGGAGACCGCCGGTACGGTGGATTGCCTTGCAGGCAGTGGTGGCGTTGCTCTTGTTCCTTTACTCGGAAGGCAAGCGTTTCGGTCAACCGCTCCTCTTCACACCCGGCAGAGAGCGACCTCGAGCCTCGCGCTTTGTCGCCTCGATGGCCAACGTTTACCGCAAAGCGGGAGCGCGGGATGCCGCCTACTCCCTCCTGCGGGACAGTTTTCGCCGTGACCTCATCAACCTCATGCGCCTTCCGGCTGCTTCTGCCCTGAAGGATCTCCTCGCCGCGGCGGAAAAGCGGGGAGTGCAGCCGGGAGAGCTTGAGCCGCTGCTGCGTTCGTGGACGGCAGGAATGGACGAATCCACTTTTTTGCACTACACTCGATCCCTCGAGGAGATCAGGAGGAGGTTATCGCCCGGTGGAAGAAACGTTAGGTCTTCATGAAGAGGCGGCACCGAACGAGGTGCAAGATTGCTGCAACCGGATTGCGCGAGAGTTGGGGAAGGTCGTGGTGGGCCAGTTGCCGGTCATTGAGGGAGTTCTTGCCTCGTTGCTGGCCGGCGGTCACATCCTTCTGGAGGGTGTTCCCGGAACTGCAAAGACGCTTATCGTGAAAGCGCTCGCGATGGTGATCGGAGGGGAGTTCAAGCGGATTCAGTTCACGCCGGACATGATGCCCTCCGACATCACTGGGACGCAAGTGTTCGACATCCAATCCCAGACGTTCCGCATGCGAAAGGGGCCGGTCTTCACCAATGTGCTTCTGGCCGATGAGGTGAACCGCACACCTCCCAAGACCCAGGCGGCGCTGCTGGAAGCGATGGAGGAACGGCACGTGACCATCGACGGTGAGAAGAACCTGCTTCCGGCTTTCTTCATCGTCCTGGCGACGCAGAACCCCGTGGAGTATGAGGGAACCTATCCGCTGCCCGAAGCGCAGCTCGACCGCTTTCTCGTGAAGCTAACCATCGACTACCCCCAGCCCGAAGAGGAGCAGGAAGTCCTGCGCAAGTACCACGAAGGTTTCGATGCCCATGATCTTGAGCACGCTAATCTGCAGAAGGTGATCGGCCTGGAAGAGCTCCCGTCGCTCCGGCAGTCGGTCCGCAAAGTGGTCGTCGAAGAGGCGATGTTCCGGTATATCTATTCCATCGTAGCGAAAACTCGCGAGTCCCTCGATACCCACCTCGGAGGCAGTCCCCGCGCCTCCATCGGCTTGCTGCTGATCGCCAAGGCGCTGGCAGCCATGCGGGGGCGGAACTTCATCATCCCCGAGGATGTGAAAGACGCCGCGCCTCCGGTTCTGCGCCATCGGATGATCCTGCGGCCGGAGGCAGAGATCGAGGGAATCACCGCCGACCAGATCATCAAGGGAATCCTCGATTCGACGGAAGTGCCAAGATAGGGCGTCGTGAGTAGTAAGTGGTCACTGGAGCGTGACGTAGAACCAGTAACGAAAGGAGACCTCCACATGAAGAACTCAGCTTTGCTCACCCAGGTACGGTTAAGGTCTCTTGTTACAGTCGTGGGGTTGGCGGCTTTGACAGACGCCGTAGCTCAGCAGGCAGTTGACAGCAAAGTAGTAGAAGCCTCGTTGTTCAAGAACGGTCTGGCCTTTGTTGTCCGGGAGGTCGATCTGCCTTCCGAGGGAGAGTATCTCCTGCAAGACCTCCCGGCGCCTGCGCATGGGAGCTTCTGGATTATGCCAGAGTCGAAGGCGACGCTGGTCAGAGAGGCTGTGGCCTTCAACTCCCCCCGATCCGAGACGACGGAAGCCGTCACGTTGATCGAGCTTCTCCAGGCCAACATCGGTAAGACGGTTGAGCTGAAAACCGAGAAAGAAGACTGGTTCGAGGCGATGATTGTCGCGGTGCCAAA
Organism: Armatimonadota bacterium; assembly: GCA_016199605.1. GTDB lineage: Bacteria > Armatimonadota > Abditibacteriia > CG2-30-59-28 > CG2-30-59-28 > JACQGJ01. The sequence continues at coordinate 5,904 of JACQGJ010000033.1, forward strand.
GCGATCGACACAAGGCTCCCCCAACTCGGCGAATTCCGCCTATTTGGGCTATGGTGACCGCTGGGGTTCACAAAACGTCTACCGGCCCCCGATCACGGGTGTCGAGGCGGTCACCGAACAGCCCGGCTTCGTGCTGCTCAAGAGTGATAATCCGGCCACAAGTTTGGCCCTCCTTCCCTCGGATATCAAGGGATTGCGCTCAGTGAAGGGGCAGGGCGATCTGGCCCTGAGCTTCTCGCGCAGCACTCCCGGATCGGCAATCCGTCTCAAGGTTACGGGTGGCGGAGGCAAGATTCGCCTTGCCTATCTTGTTTGGGGTTTGACCTGGGCGCCGAGTTACCAGATCGACATCACTAACGCAAAGGAGGCCTCCCTCCAGGGAAAAGCGACGATCCTGAATGACGTTGAGGAAATGCGTGGCGCAACGGCCAACCTGGTCACCGGATATCCGAACCTGGCCTTTGCGGAAGCTGTCGATCCACTCGGGCTGCGGGGTGACGTGTCGAGTTTTCTGCAATCACTTGTGAACCTGGCGCCTGCCGACAGGCGTCGGCAGGCGCCCACAATGGCTCAACAGGTGATGACCAACGCTATGGTCAGTGATTCCGGAAGACCCAGGCTCACCGTGCCCACTGAAGGGGAGGTCAGAGAAGATCTTTTCCTGTATCCTCAGACCGATGTCAACCTCAAGCAAGGAGAACGTGGGTACTACCCCTTGTTCGCAAAGCGAGTGCCCTACGAGAGTTTGTTCCAGTGGGAGATCGAGGATTCGCTGGATCCACAGTATCGTTGGAGGTATGCCTACTGGTACGACCGCGGCGACCAGCAGATGCCACAACAAGAGGAGGTCTGGCACACGCTGCGGCTCACCAACACCGGCGGCCTTCCGTGGACGACGGCCCCGGCGATGACGGTACAGGAGGGGCGCGTCCTCGGTCAGGACACGCTGTTCTACACTTCTCCGGGTGCGAAGTCCCTGGTCAAGATCACGCGCGCCATCGACGTGAAGGCCGAGCAAGGTGAGACCGAGGTGGAGCGCGAGCGGAATGCCAAAACGGCCTATTCCGGGCAGACCTACGACCTCGTCACCATCAAAGGCGAGTTGCGGGTCTTCAACTACAAGAACAAACCGATCACGCTGCTGATCAAGAAAACGTTGTCCGGCGAAGTGCTGGACACCTCACCGAAGTGCGACGTTGATGCAACGATCAAAGGCGTCTGGCGAGTGAATCCCCAACAGTTGCTGACCTGGGAGATCCCCGTCGAGGCGGCCGGCAAGCTCTATCTTGCCTACCGGTATAAGGTCTACGCGGGGCGGTGATCCCAACAAGGCTCCCTGATGCTTTTCACCCGAAACTTCGTCCTTTTCTTCGCCGGAGGCTGTGGGCTTTTCGCGCTTCATTGGGTGAACCCATCTCTGCAATGGGTTGCCTGGCTGTACGATGGCGCACTCCTTCTCCTGGCGATCCTGGACTACCAACTCACCCCTCGACCGGAACAACTGACGGTAAGCCGTCAGGTTACCGACCTGCAGCCCCGTGATGACCTGCTCACGCGGTCGAAGGTCGCAGGTCACGGTCCGGAGAAGCTCTCCTTAGGTGTGAACAACCGGATCTCCCTGCACTTGCGAA
>JACQGJ010000131.1 GCA_016199605.1 Armatimonadota bacterium
GACGGGCTATGAGGCGCGAGTTCGACTCGCCCTTCTCCGCGAGGGCATGGGGCAGTAGAACTGCCACGTCATAATCACGCCCAGGAGTGCAACTCCTGGGCGAACTGAACACATGTGTATACTTCATGCCGTGACGAGTATAGCAGGCCTTGTCCAGAATCAGGAAGATGCGGGATACGGGGAGACACCGGAGGCAGTTCCAGAATCCTCTGCTCACGAACACCCTACTACTCTTTCCAGTTGCCTCCTGCACTTTGGGGTGTTAACATGACGCCATGCGAAGTCAAATACTTCTCAGGTGTTGGGGGATCTTTTCGCTGGCCCTGGTGATCTCCATCTTCGTGCTGGTTGCCTTGCGGATTTCGACGAAGGCACAGCAGGTAGTCACTGCGGGGGGGAAGATTGGCGTCGTTGAGGTGGGTGTTGGTGACCGGCCCGGAGGGAGAGGCGAATCCGGGGAATGGCGGTACGTGGTCTATATCGAGCAAGTCCTGGAGCATGTCAGGATCGATTTTGAACCGGTGAAGGACCTGTCAGCCCTGGACTCCTACCACCTGCTCTTGTTCCCTTACAACAAACATCTCACCGAGGATCAAGTGCAGGCTCTTCAGGACTACATGGATCGAGGTGGCAGGACCGTGTGGTTCTACCTTTGTCCGAAGTCTCTTGCCGATAACCTTGGCGTCTCCCTGAGGGATCCGGTCGGTGATCCGGATCGAAGGAAGTTCAAACAAGTTCGCTTCGATACGAAGGTCCTGCCAGGCGCGCCGGCAACCATGTTCCAGGACTCTTGGAGCATTCAAGCGATCGAGCCGTCGCGCGGAGGGAAAGTCTTTGGTGTCTGGCAGGATGCCCAGGGACGAGAGGTCGGATACCCGGCGGGAACGCTCGGCGAGAAGGGCGCCTTCTTCACGCACGTCTTGCTTAACGATGACCTGACGCAGAAAGGCCGTTTTCTCTTGGCCCTGGTGGGGCAATACCTCCCCTCGGTATGGGACAAGGCTGCGGCGCGATCGATGGCTGATTTCGGGAAGGTCGGACGCTATGGCACTATCGAGGAGCTCCGTGCGGAGGTAATCCGGAAAGGTGTCCCTGCCGTTGCACTGGAGGAGTCCCTGCGCCTCCACCAACAGGCGAAGCAGCTTCGCGAAACAAAGCGATACCCGGACGCGATCGATCGACTTGCTCAGGCCCAATCCCAGCTCGAGTCGGCCTACTACCCGTTGTTCTCCTCCAAATCCCCGGAGCTGCGAGGAGTCTGGTGCAGCGCCTACGGCTCACCCAACTGGCCCGAGATGGCACGGACCCTCAGGGGGAACGGCTTTAACGCCATCTTCCCTTTTGTGGGCAGCGCGGGCCTCGCCTATTTCCCGAACAAGCACCTGCCTGTGTCAGAAGGAGTCAAGCAGGGGCGCGACCCTCTGAAGGAGTGCGTCCGCGTCGCGCATGAGGCAGGTCTCCAGGTCCATGCGTGGTTCATTGCCTGGTACCTGCACCTTGCGACTCGGGAAACGCTGAACGCGATGAGAAACCAGGATCGACTGCAGGTTGATGCCGCCGGAGGAACCACCAACTGGCTTTGTCCGTCGCGACCGGAGAACCTTTCCATGGTCCGAGAGGCGCTGGTCGATCTGGCGCGCAACTACGACCTCGACGGGATTCACTTCGACTACCTCCGCTTCCCTGACAAGCATTATTGCTTCTGCAATCACTGCAAGGAGCAGTTCCAAAAGGATGCTGGCGTTACCGTGACCAATTTCGTAGAGGAAGTCACGACAGGCAGGTATCAGAGCGAATTCGAATCGTGGCGTCGGGAGCAGGTCACGCGACTGGTTCGTGAAGTCGCTTCCGGTGCGAGGCAGGCACGACCGGGGATCAAGATATCCGCGGCAGTGTTTGGGGGTTTCTCTTCTGCCCGACGTTCCCAAGCGCAGGATGCGATGGATTGGGCGACCAGGGGTTATGTCGACTTCCTCTGTCCGATGAACTACACCAATGATCTGCAGAAGCTGGAGAAGCTGACCGCTGAGCAGAAGAACGCGATCAATGGGAAGGTTCCCTTGATCGCCGGGTTAGGTGTATTCTCCGACTCGTCCTACTTCGACTCCCCCGTCATGCTGGTGGACCAGATTGACCGCGTCCGTCAGGCAGGGGCAGACGGATTCCTGTTGTTTAAGTATAATTCCGAGATGGCACAGCGTTTCCTGCCTGCGCTCCGGCTGGGCATCACCAAAACCGAGGCAGTCGTTCCCGGTAGCCTGCCTCCGTAACGACACACCGAAAGGACGCGGATAAATGAGTCTCCGCAGTTTATTGACGAAAGCACTTCTCCAATTTCCTCTTGCCACCGCGATAGCGGTGATCGGGTTGACCTGTCTTGTCTCACTCGCGCCCGGAGGGTGCGCGGGTGGTCGCCTTGATATACTGAACGGCTATCGCGTTTTGCACGTTTCCGGCACCCCCGAGGAAATGGGTGAACAACACGGTCGTCTGCTGCGCACAGAGGTAAGGCGAATGGTCAAGGACCTGGTTCACCCAGGGGGGAGCGCAGGCTGGCTGACTTACGACAAGTTGATCGAAGGAACGAAGACGATGGAGGCCCATCTGCCGTTCGCGTTTCAGCGGGAGCTTGAGGCCCTTGCCGAAGCTGCCGGTGTCGATTATCTCGATCTGGTAGCCGCGCAACTTTTCGGCGATGTCAGTCGCGCCACCTACTGCACTTCCTTCGCATTGTTTGGTCCTGCTACGGCTAATGGCGAGTTGATGTGCGGACGCAACCTTGACTACTGGGACAACGGCGTCAGCGAGTATGCAGCATTGCTGATCCACTATCGACCCAAGGAAGGAATCCCCTTCGTCACGGTTTCCTGGGCCGGGATCATCAACGGTTGGACCCTGATGAACACGAAAGGGATCGCTTGTTCGAACAACAACTCCTACGGCGAGTCGAACTCGCTGGAAGGCATCTCCACTTGTTTTATGCTCCGGAAGATCGTTCAATACTCGGCCTCCTTGAACGACGCGGAGCGGATTCTGAAGACAACGCCTCGGGCCTGCGGCACCAACATGCTGGTCGCCCAGGCGAATCCCGCCGACGCGTTCATCGCCGAGTACGACCATCAGGCCATCGTCCTGCGTCGCGCCGAGCGGGGCTATGTCATCGCCAGCAATCACTTCCGCAAGTTGTACCGTGACGACGATTACCGTTCCTGGTGTAGCAGATACTGCAAAGTCGAAGACCTTATCAACGAGGATTACGGGAAGATCGACCGCCGACTCAACCTGGCGGGTGCTGAAGGAGTACCCATTGAGAGCATCAACCTGCACTCAGCGATGCTATATCCGGCAACGGGCGACCTTTGCGTTTCGATGGGAAAGATCCCGGCGTGCAAACAGACCTATCGCTGGTTCCATCTGGTGGAGTCAGGATTGACGGCCAAAGGAGTCAGAGAAGGCAGGGACAAACGTGTGAGCCGTCGTTGAAGGTCTTGGATCACAACCGGCAGAGGAATCATCCATGCGTGCTTACGGGCCCAGCGGGATGAACATGAGTCTTCGCGGGTCACTGCGCGCCGTTCGTCCAGGAGTGCAACTCCTGGACGAACAGGTCCAGAAGTGGCAGAGGAGTGAGAAGATGAGATTGTGTACCGCATGGTTGCTGGGGATTGGCTTCATCGCAGGGCTTCTGGCCAAGTATATGGGAGGCTGTGGCCGCGCGGACTCGTCCGTGGCGACAAGTTTCTCCGACTACATTGCGCGCGAGGAGCCGGAGTTTCAGTGGAAGCAGACTGACGAGAAGACGATTCAGAACGGGCGGATGATCGACCTGCATCTGGTCTCACAAGTGTGGCAGGGGATCAAGTGGGAGCATCGACTCGTGGTGTTCCTCCCTCAGAAAGTGGAGTTTCCCGGGACTGCCGTCCTCCTCAATACCGGTGGGGACGCGGGGCCCCTTGATCGAATGTTGGGAATGGCTGCCGCCAACGGGGCAGGATGCGTCTTTGCGATTCTGTATCAGATACCGAATCAGCCCTTATTCGGCGACTTGACCGAAGACAACCTGATTGCCCATACCTTCGTCGAATTCCTGAAGAGCGACGACGCCACCTGGCCGCTCTTGTTCCCGATGGTGAAAAGCGTGGTGAAAGCCCTGGACGCTTTGCAGGCCTTCGGAAAGGAGAAGTTGCAGCAGTCCATCGAGGGCTTCGTCATCACCGGAGCGTCGAAACGGGGATGGACGACCTGGTTGACCGGAGCCGTTGACCCTCGCGTGAAAGCAATCATGCCAATGGTCTACGACAACCTCAACATCCCGGCGCAAATGCCGCATCAGTTGGAGACCTGGGGTGAATACAGCGAGCAGATCGAAGAATACACTCGTCGCGGACTGCAGCAGCAACTTTCCTCCGACCGGGGGAAGAAGTTGGTGGCAATGGCCGATCCCCATTCCTATCTCAACAAGCTCACGATGCCAAAGCTGATCGTCAACGGCACGAACGACCGCTACTGGACCCTCGATTCGCTGAACCTCTACTGGAAAGACCTGCCCGGACAGAATTACGTCCTCTACTGTCCCAATGTGGGCCACGGACTGCAACCGGATGGAACCCAAAACGTGGGCGCCGAAGAACTCGCGGAGATGCGGTCCCGCCCTATCACGAGCTTGCAGAGCTTCGCCCGACTCATTGCGTCAGGGAAGCCGCTGCCCAAGCTAACCTGGAGGCACGAAACGGTTGACGGCAAAGCGCGCTTGACGGTCACCAGCGATCCCAGGCCAAAGGAAGTCCGTCTCTGGACCGCGCGGTCGGATACGAAGGAGTTTAGAACGGCGCATTGGGAGTCAAGGTCAATGGCGGCGCAAGACGGGGTCTTTGTTGGAGAACTGCCGCTACCCGAAAAGGGTTGCGCCGCGTTGCTCGGAGAGGCGGTGTATGAGGTCGAGGGGCGCCCGATGCATTTATCGACGCAGGTGAGCGTTGTGCCCTGACGGAAATAGGGGCAATGCAGAATCTCGAGAGGCCCCAAGCCTCAAAGAGGTCCCAACCTCACGTCCTCTGCAGCCTGCTGAATCTGGTTGCTGCGGTCTCCAAAGTCGGTAATTGCTTCGCATAAGCGAAGCGAATTCTTTGTTTTCCAAGCTCGGCGTCGCGATAGAAACTGGTACCAGGCACGGCGGCGATGCCGATGTCGGCCACGAGGTGACGGGAGAACGAGGTATCGTCTGGAAATCCGAAGGCGCTGAAGTCGGTCATGATGTAGTAAGCGCCGAAAGGTTTGAAGCACTTGAACCCCGTGTCGCCCAAAACCTTGAGCATGAAGTTCCGCTTGTCCTGATAGCTTGCCGCCAACCCGGCGTAGTATTCCAACGGTAACGCGAGAGCGGCGGTCACTCCTTCCTGCAGCGGCGCCGCGGCACCGACGGTCAGGAAGTCGTGAACCTTGCGGATGCCGTTGGTGAGGTGCGGTGCAGCGATGGCCCACCCGACCCGCCAGCCCGTCGCGCTATAGGTCTTGCTCGCGGCGTTGATGGTGATCGTCTGCTCTGACATGCCCGGCAAAGTGGCGATGCTGAGGTGTTCGCGCCCATCGTAGAGGATGTGCTCGTAGATCTCATCCGTCACTGCCACGACTCCCCACTTCTGGCACAGCCCCGTGATCAACATGAGTTCTTCCCGTGTGAATACCTTGCCCGTGGGGTTGTTGGGGGTGTTGATGATGATGGCCTTTGTGTGGTTGTTGAACGCAGCGGCGAGTTGATCGAAGTCGAAATGCCAGTCCGGTTCATGCAACGTCACGTAGTGCGGCGTGGCACCGGAAAGGATCGCGTCGGGGCCGTAATTCTCATAGAAAGGCTCGAAGACCACCACTTCATCTCCGGGATCGATGATCGCCATCAGCGATGAGATCATCGCTTCCGTCGCCCCGCAGGTCACGGTGACCATCGTCTCGGCATCGACGGACATCTGCTGGTACCAGCGGTACTTTTCGGCGATGGCTCCTCGCAACGTCGGGCTGCCCCAGGTGATCGCGTACTGGTTAACCCCGTCGTGGATTGCCTTACACGCCGCCTCCATCATCACCTCCGGGGGATTCCAGTCGGGAAACCCCTGCGCCAGATTGAGGGCGTCGTGCTGCTTCGCCAGCCGCGTCATTTCGCGAATGACGCTCTCGGTGAACCCGGCGACGCGTAGCGACGTGAGTGGTTGGGAGTGGTTATTATCTCGGGTGTTCAACACCGGATGGTTCCTCCGGGGGTGGTCTGTTGTTCGCCCAGAGGCATCTCAGCGAGGGTTCAAGCATACGAATGCTGCTACACCCTCGGCAAGAGCCCGCGCCATTTGCCATTGCCCCGCTTCCAACTTGATGAACTCGGCTTCCGTCTTGTTTGTCAACACGACCATCTCGACGGTAACTACGGGAACTTTCGAGAAGATTGAACCCGTCAGTACTCCCTGCCTTGACCCTATCAGGGTCTTGGAATCGCCTCGAACTCCGCCGTCGATGAGGGCCCCTCCCAAGTGTTTTGACATCGCTGCCCCAATGGACTCTGCCGCTCGTTTGCTTTGCTTGCGAACTTCCAGGCTTGGCCCGGTGACCCCTCCTTTGGTCCCCTGCCGGTCAGGGTAATAAACGGCAAAGCCTCTCGACCTGCCGGCGTCGCAATGCAGTCGAACGAACAGGGCAGCGCCGGCTTTGTTGGCAATCAACGCCCGATCCGCATTTCTGACAAGATGGTCCTCTCGCGGCTTGGTCATCACGACCTCGAACCCCCTGTTGACGAGAAGGCTGCGAAGTTTCACTCCTACAACCCAGTCAATGTGAACTTCAGTGGTTCCGTTCTTGATGGCTTTGCCGCTGTTGACCTCAGAAGGATGGCCGGGATCGATGCAGATCAAAGGCGGAGTGGTATTGGCGCTCGACTCGAGACTGCAATTGTTATGAGCAATCAGGGATGCGCTGAGCAAGGTCGGAAGCACATACGAGTTTCTCACCGATTCGCCGACCTGTCTTTTGGCCTTCCGATGCTACTCCTGGGTTCTTTAATGGGGAAGGACAAATCGGTAGACATCTCAACACTTACTGCGAGCTGGCCGGCTTATGGGCGAGCAGTTGGTCCATTGTGTAGATCATATCTTTCCGGCTACTGGCGGAGAATTGCAGGATTCCCGTGTCCATGCGGATGGCGTCTTCAGGGCAGGCTTCGACACAGAAACCGCAGAAGACACAGCGCCCGAGGTCGATGTCGAAGCGCGCCGGCATTTTCTCGATGTGTGGATCGGGGTTCTCTTTAGGAACGATGTAGATGCAACGCGCCGGGCAAACGGTCTCGCACATGAGGCAGGCGACGCAGCGCGGCGCGCCGTCTTCGCGTTTGGTCAGACGGTGCAGGCTGCGGAGACGCGGAGATAACGGACGTCGTTCTTCAGGGTATTGAATCGTCACAGCGCCCGGCTGAACCGACCTGCTACCCATCAGCCTGAGCGTGTGGTTGCGAAGATTCACGAAAAAGTGACGGGCGGTAATTATCAACCCGATCAGCACTTCGGGGATGTAAGTTCTCTGGAGTAAACCCAGTTTTACGCGAGGTTGCATACTGTCCACTCTCAACCGTTAGACATGACTATCATGATCCCCGTGACAACGATGTTCGCAATTGCCAGTGGGAAGAGCCCCATCCATCCCAGCCGCATGGCCTGGTCGTAGCGGAAACGGGGAAGGGTCCAACGCACGAGCACCATAAACCAGCAGAGAAAGCATACTTTCAGCATGAAGACCAGAACTTGCAGCACCGTGATCCATCCTCCGGTGTGGGCCGGGTAGAAATACGGTATGTGCCATCCACCGAGAAAGAGCGCTGCGGTCAGACCGGCAACGACGATAGTCTCCACGAAGTCGGTCATCATGAACATGCCGAACTTCATGCCGCTATACTCGACGAAGTAGCCGATAATCTCCGACTCGCCTTCGGGCATGTCGAAAGGAATGCGTTTGGTCGCGGCAATGCCAGCAGTCAGGAACAGCAGGAAGCCGAGGGGCTGCATGACGATACCCCATTTGGGAAGAAACCCGAAAAGCAGATCGTGAGGTCCCGCTTGCTGCGCCCGGACAATGTCGCCGATCTCCATGGAGCCGTACAGCATCACCACGCCGATGATTGAAACGCCGATTGCGATTTCAGAGGACAACATCAAGGCCGAAGCTCGAAGAGCGCCGAGGTAAGCCCAGTTGTTCTTTGAGGTGTATCCCGCCAGGAATACCCCATAGATGCCCATCGATAAGGCGGCAAAAATGTAGAGCACGCCGATGTCGAGGGAGGCAACCTGTACCGAGACCGTTTTCCCCCATACCTGGAACTTGTCGCAAAAGGGGATGACTGCAAAGGCGATCAGTCCGCAAAAAAGTGAAAGAAAAGGCGCGAGGCTGAACAACAGCTTGTTGGCCTCAGGAGGGATATAGTCTTCCTTCAGGAACATCTTCAATCCATCCGCGATGGGGTGAAACAAACCCAGACGACGGATAGGGCGCAGCAACTTGGGGTCCCAGCCAAAGAGGTCCGCCCGGTTCGCTCCGATGCGGTCCTGCATCACCGCGCTCTGCTTCCGCTCCACCCAGGTAAGCAAGCCAGCGAGACTGAGGACAAAAAGCCCTGCGACAAGGACGTTGAAGACTGTTATACCGATGTCAACCCACATTTTGGAATTCCAATTTGCGATTTTCGATTAGGTCGCCCTTACTGCTTCCAACTCTCCATGCTCCACAAGCGCCTCTTCTTCAGCCGGAGGCACATATCCCAGCGTCTGGCCCTGATCGCCGAGGATCTCGTAAGTCAGGTTGGCAAAGGCGGGAACGTCCTTTGCCAGTTCGGCAAAGATGTGTTCGGTCCCCTGGTAGTCCCAGTCCAACCCCAGAGCCCGAGCCAGTTCGTTCAGGATCTGCCATTCGGGCAGGGATTCACCCAGCGGAGGAACGGCTTCATGGATTCTCTGCACGCGCCCCTCGGAGTTGGCAAAGGTTCCCGACTTCTCGGCGTAGGTCGCGCTAGGAAGTATCACGTTCGCCTTCTCTGAAGTGTCGCTGAAGTTGCTGCCGATGAAGATCAGCGTTTCCACTCCCTCCAAAGCTGCCTTCACCAGCGAGTCGTCAAGCCCGCTGTTGACTAAGTTGTGAACGAAGATAACGAGCGCACTAAGCTTCTTCTCCGCCGCCGCCTTCAGAATTTCCTCCGCGGACCCGACGGCGAGCCCGATTTCCTCCGCGCCCTTCGTGTTCGGGTTCTTGTCGGCCTTGACCAGGTAGTCGTCGCTGTAGCCTTCTTCTTTCGGAGGGACTCGGAACTCCACCTGAGTTGCTCCAAGCTCTTCGACAAACAGCTTTCGGATCAGGTACAACTCCTCGTTAGTCAACTGCGGCGAGGCGAGGACCCCAAGCTCTTCGGGGATCGAGGCTTTGATCTTCTCTGCCGACGCCTTCAAAGCTTCGTCCCAGCTCACGAATTCCATCCCGCCGTTCCTCATCACTTGCGGCATGAGGATCCGACTCTCGTCGTCGATGAACTTGTAGCCGTACCGTCCTTCGTCGCAGATCCAGTACTTGTTGACCTCCGGATTGAACCTCGGTTTGAGCCTGAGGACTCGCCGGCCCTCTGCGTGATGCGGTCGATCCAGGTTGTAGTGAACCTGGATGTTGCAGCCACGGCTGCACCCGGGGCAAATCGAGTCTTGCGTATCGAGATACCAGACGCGACATTGAAAACGAAAATCGCGATCGGTCAGAGCGCCGACGGGACAGATGTCCACCACGTTGCCGGAGTACTTGTTGTTCAACTCTTTCCCGGGGAAGACGTCCAACTCTGCGTGGTTGCCGCGATTGAAGATGCCCAGCTCGCTGGTCTTGGAGATCTCATCACAGAATCGAACGCATCGAGCGCACAGGATGCAGCGCTCCTGGTCGAGGGTTACCGTCGGTCCGATCGCCGTGGCTTTCTTGTGCTTTTTGATCTTGTCTTCCATCATCCGACTCTCATACTGGCCATGCTTCATATAGTAAATCTGCAGCCAGCATTCGCCTGCTTGATCGCAGACGGGGCAGTCGAGTGGATGGTTGATAAGCAGAAACTCGAGGACGTCCTTGCGAGCTTGCAGCACCTTCTCGGTGCTGGTGTGAACAACCATGCCTTCCTGGCAGGGAGTGAAGCAGCCTATCGCCAGCTTCGGGGCCTTCTCAATCTCCACCAGACACATCCGGCAGTTGCCGGCAACCGACAGCCCCGGGTGATAGCAATAGTGCGGGATCTCGGCCCCGACCATCTTCGCAGCTTCGATAAGGTTGGTCTTATCGGGAACGGTTACTTCAATTCCATCAATTGTGAGAGTGGGCATAAGTAAAAGCCTCTCAATATATTAGCCATAGAGACACAGAGATCACAGAGCTTCTGAAGGTTTTTCTCTGTGCTCTCTGTGTCTCCGTGGCTAACCGCCTTTCACATCACAGCACTTGTGTTCGACATGGTAGTCGAATTCGTTTCGAAACTTGGTCAGGTAGCTAAGTATCGGCATGGCCGCGCCGTCGGCAAGCAGGCAGATCGTTCGCCCCATCATGTTCTTCGCGACCCGGACGGCATTGTCGACATCTTCGGGTCGGGCGTTGCCCGCGAGGATGCGATCCAGAATCTTCGAAACCCAGCCCGTTCCCTCTCGACACGGAGTGCATTGACCGCAGGACTCATGGGCGTAGAAGCGAGCGATGTTGGCGCAGACGTCCACCATGCAGGTCGTGTCATCCATGACCACGACCGCGCCCGAGCCGCCCATGCTGCCAGCGTCACGCAATCCAACGAAATCCATCTTGGTATCGAGATGATCTGCCGTCAGAACCGGTGAGGACGATCCTCCGGGGATGACGGCCTTCACGGGTCGATCGTCTCGCATCCCACCACAATGCTCGTAGATCAACTCCCGGAGCGGAACGCCCATCGGCAACTCGCAAATCCCTGGTTTGCGAACGTGCCCGCTCACTGCGAAGACTCGGGTGCCGCCGTTCTTTTCCGTGCCGATGGAAGCAAACCACTCGGCACCGTTGGCGATGACGTGCGGGACCTGTGAAAGAGTCTCGACATTGTTAATGACCGTCGGGCAACCGAACAACCCAATCGCCGCGGGGAAGAACGGAGGCTTGATTCTTGGGAAGCCTTTCTTTCCCTCCAGGGACTCAATCAGCCCGGTCTCTTCGCCACAAATGTAGGCCCCTGCCCCTTGGTGGACCACGATGTCAAGGTTGAAACCAGACCCCAGGATGTTCTCCCCGAGCAGACCCGCCTCTTGGGCTTCTTCCACCGCGCGGCGGACGATCTTGATCTGCCTGATGTATTCGCCGCGGATATAGATGTAGGCCTTGTGAATGCCGACGGCGTAGGAACAGATGATCATGCCTTCGATCAACTGGTGCGGCGCAAACTCCAGCAGGTACCGGTCCTTAAAAGTTCCCGGCTCGCCCTCGTCGCCGTTGACCACGAGGTACTTTGCCTTGGGCGTATCCTTCGGGATGAAGCCCCACTTGACTCCCGCCGGAAACCCCGCGCCCCCCAGCCCCACCAGGTTTGACCGTTTGACCTCGTCGGTGACCGCGGCGGGTTCCATCGAGAGCGCCTTCTTCAACGCCTCGTAACCACCGTGCTCGCGGTACACGCTCAGGCGGTTGTAGTTTGGTATGTTCAGATTCTTCGTTGTGATTTTTATGGACATGCCTTGTCGTTCAGGAATAAGGGAGGAGAGATGATACCGGCGTCTCGTTCATCCTCCGTGATCTCTCATCCTTCATCCCTCATCAACGTTTTCCACCACGGGCTCATCCGTCAACCCGTCAATGATCTCATCGATTTTCTCAGGTGTCAGCGGGCCGTAGTACCGTTCGTCCACCTGCATCATCGGCGCAAACTCGCAAGCTCCCAGGCACTCGACCAGTTCGAGGGTGAATCTACCATCCGGCGTTGTGCCGTGGCCGTTTTCCAGACCAATCTTCCGGCAGAGGTGGTCTTTGATCGTGTGGGCTCCCAACAGGTGGCACGACAGGGTCTTGCAGAGGCGTATCACGTGCTTGCCCGGCTGGGTTTTGTGATAGAGCGTGTAGAAGGTGACCACCTCGTGCACTTTCGTGGGTGGAAGCTCCATCAAGCCGGCTACGTACTCTTCAACCTCGGGACTGATGTATCCGAATTCCCGCTGCGCCAGGTGCAGGACCGGCAGTAGAGCCGCACGTGTCTGCTCGTACTTGGCGACAAGCTCATCGAATTCTCTCTTCACTTCCGGGGGGAATTCTACTGCCATGCTATCGATCCAGCTCCCCCGCAATCATATTGATTGACCCGAAGGTGGGAATCACGTCGGCGATCATACCCCCGTCGATCATCTTGTGCAGCCCCGCGACGAAAGCAAAGCAGGGCGGGCGGACTCGAACGCGGTACGGCTTGTCCATCCCATCACTGACCACGTAGTACCCAAGCTCACCGTTGGCTCCCTCAACGGCCTGGTAGACCTCGCCGACCGGCGGCTGAATCCCCCATCCTTCCATGATGAGCATGAAGTGATTCATCAATCCTTCAATGTTCCCGTAAGTGTCGTTCTTGGCTGGCAGGACCACTCCTTTGTCCGGCGCCATGACTTCTCGGTGTTGCTTCTTCTCCAGCCCTTCGAGATTGGGGGAAAGCTCCAACTGGATCAGGGGAAGGTCGTGGGTCTTGCCAATCTTCGCCGTGTCTACCATGTCCGCAGGCTCCATCACGTTGCCCGCGTGGTCTACATTGATCGGTCCCTTCGGCATCTTCGGAAAGCACTGCTCCACAATCCGCATGCTCTGCACTATCTCCGCCATGCGAACCAGGTAGCGGGAGTAGTTGTCGCACCCCGTCTGAGTTGGGACCTCGAAGGACACCTGATCGTAAACGAGATACGGATTTGCTTTCCGCACATCGTAGGGGACGCCGCAACCTCGCAGCATCGGACCGGTGAAGGAGTAGTCGATCGCCTCCTCCTTTGAAATCACGCCGACCCCGTCCATGCGCTCGATGAAGATGCGATTCCTGGTCAGCAGTCCGTCGACGTCCTTGAGAACCTCCCTGACCTTCTGAAAACGTGTGGCGACTTCCTGCTCGAAGTTTTCCGGCAGGTCAGCCTTGACCCCTCCCACGCGACAGTAGGCGATCGTGAGCCTCGCTCCGGTCACCTGCTCGACCAGTTCCCAAAGGAACTCGCGAGCCTCGATCATGTAGAGGAAGGCGCTCATGGCACCCAACTCCATCGCGGAGGCGCCGATGCAGGTCAGGTGGTCGCACACACGGGAGATCTCGCTCATCAGGACCCGGATGTATTTGCACCGCTCGGTGACCTCAAGGCCCAGCAGCTTCTCCACGGCGAGAGCATAGCCAACGTTGTTGATGATAGGCGAGACGTAGTTCAGGCGGTCGGTGTAAGGGAAAACTTGGTTGTAGGTCGCGTTCTCCGCCTCTTTTTCGAAGGCGCGATGGAGGTAACCGATTTCCGTGTCACTACTGACCACGGTCTCGCCGTCCAGCTCGACAACGATGCGAATGACGCCGTGCATCGCCGGATGCGACGGACCCATGTTCAGCATCATGTTGTCAGTTCTGGTTTCGCGTATCGGTTCTGCTGCCATAATATCCTGTAGCCAAGGAGACACAGAGAATTCTCTTCACATATCTGTGTCTCTGTGGCTGATAACCTACATTTTTGCAGTCACCAGCGGTTGCCGCTTGTTCTTCGGGTAGTCTTTCCGCAAGGGATGTCCTTTGAATTCCTCATACAGTAAAATTCGTCGCAGGTCGGGATGACCCCTAAATCTGATCCCGAACATGTCCCAGACTTCGCGCTCGTACCAGTTGGCAATCGACCAGAAACTGACGATCGAATCGACTTCGGGTTGAGCCTCCGTGACGGGGATCTTGATTCGGACACGGTGGTTGTGGGTCAAAGAATAGAGGTGATAGACCACCTCAAACCGCGGGGACTTCTTCATCTTGAGGTAGTCCACCGCCGTCAGGTCCGTCAGCATCTCAAAGGACAGGTCCTCGTCTTCTTTCAGGAATCGGAAGATTTCGTGCGCCGCGTCTCGGGGTACGACGGCCGTCGCGTCCCCGCGGTGGGTGTGGGTCTCAAGAACCCTATCCGGGAATCTTTCGCGCAGTTTTCGCAGGACGAGGCTTTCCGCAGGAGGCTGACTCGATGTTGATTCCGGGGTTACTGAAGTCGTTTCGCTCATGAGAGACTATAAATGATGCTACCGCTTCTGATGCTGGATTTTGTCTTGCAGACGTATGAGGCCGTCGAGGACCGTTTCCGGACGCGGGGGACAGCCTGGAATGTATACGTCCACCGGGATGACGGTATCTATCCCTTGCACAGTGGAGTAATTGTCATAGAAGCCGCCGGTACACGTGCACACGCCGAAGGCGACCACCCACTTGGGCTCACACATCTGGTCGTAGATGGTCCTGAGCACGGGAGCCATCTTATGGCTGATCGTGCCGACGACAAACAGCACGTCTGACTGTCGGGGAGAGAACCGGGGCAGACCCGCCCCGAATCGGTCCACGTCGTAGTGGGAGCAGGCAGTTGCCATGTACTCCATGCCGCAGCAGGCGGTCACGAAAGGATACTGGAAAATGGAATACTTGCGCGCCCACCCGACGATGTGGTCGAGTTTCGACGTAAAGAAATCACTCACTCCCATTCCAACGCCCCTCGCTTCCAGAGGTAGACGTAGCCCGCGATCAGGATTACCAGGAATGCAAGCATCTCTCCTAACATGAACTTCCCTGCACCAGCCGCCAGGAACTTCCGAAAGACCACCGCCCAGGGAAACAGGAAGACAAGCTCAATATCGAAAAGGATGAACAACATCCCGACGATGTAGAATTTGACGGAGAAGGGCTTGCCGGGGAGATCAAAAGGCTGATTGCCGCACTCGAAAGGTTTGTCCTTTGTCGGATTGGGTTTCTTCGGTCCCAGAATGCTCCCGAGGTACAACATCCCCCCGGCCACAAGACCGCAGAACACAAACATGAACAGGACAGAAACGTATGGGTTGATGGAAATCCGACCCTTCGCAGAGCGAGCCAAACTCGTTGACAGCGATAGCTCCAAGGTTGATCTACCGGTCAACGGTTGTGAAGTTTATCACACATACTCGGAGGGGGTCAACCTTTGTTCGCGCTCACCCAACATGCACGGGAGAGTGCCACGCACCCGTCCCCCTTGCCCTCTGTGGCCAGCGCCCTGCTCCACAACTCCGCCATATTCCCCAGGGAGGATGCAGCCCTTTTTCCGCATTGCGCGTGAAGATAGCGATGGTGGGTGACGGTGAAGCAAGAAGCCCCCCGAACAGTGACTTCGGGAGGCTTGTTCCTGTGTTTCGTGTTCGGAGAGCCCTACACGGCTACAACGTTGGCGGCCTTCAAACCCTTGGGTTCCTCCACGATCTCGAACTCGACCGCTTGACCTTCTCGCAGGTTGCGGAAGCCGTCGCCTGTAATCGCGCTGTAGTGGACAAAGACATCTTTGCCACCATCGGCCTGCTCAATGAACCCATAGCCTTTCGACTCATTGAACCACTTGACGGTACCTTTAAGCATAGAAACGTCCCCCTTTCATTGCGTGTCACTGTCTCTCGGTCCAATAACAGGAGAAGTCCCTACCGCGTATGGATCCAGCCAGAGCAGCTTTCAGTTGAGGGAAGGCAAGCGACAGGATTGATTGCTGCGCCTACTGCCCTCCTGACAACCGGCAGGCATGATATCAAGGATTAAAGAGAAAAACAAGAGTTGTGGGGAAACACCGCGTCGCCGCGGTGCGCGATATGCGAGACCTGTCACGTGTGCATTATCTATTCTGATGTCGCCCCTGACGTCCAACGTAGTGAACGGTCGCCGTGCCGTTCCTGCCGGGCGTGAACGGCACGGCGACCGTTCACTACAGTAGCCAAACCTCATTTTGGATAATGCACA
>JACQGJ010000126.1 GCA_016199605.1 Armatimonadota bacterium
AGCGATGGGATTCACGTGTCCGCCGCGATGGTCCACATGGCGGCCCATGAGATTCAGGCGGCCGGGCGACCGGCTGATAATGACCTCGTTGTTCTCCCCGAATTGCTCCGCAAAAGCGGTGAGCAACCCGACATAGGCGCTCGTCCGCTCCTTCAAAAGACGATCGTCCTCACCATAGATGCCGCGCAGGATTTCATCCGCCGCGCCCTTCTCCAGTGACTGAATCCATGAGGAAACTTTGAGCAAAAGCCGACCTCCATTCCCGTCGTCTAACCGTCCCGAAAACGCCCGGATTATAGCATAGGGCTTGAAGTCGGCGCAACGTAAGGCGCGGTTCGGTGTGCTTGATCTAATCTGATGCAGCGGATTAGATTATGCACACAGGATCGCCACGAAGGAGATATAGGTCGTTGGACGGCTTGCGTGCTCCTGCAACGACGAGCCAAAGCCCCGTAATCCCCGCATCCCTGCTGTCATGGTTCCACGTACCGTTCTTTCAGTTCTGATCCGGTATGATCGTCGCAATCCAGTATCGACAAGCCACGGCGGACTGAGGCCATAGGACGGACTTCCCCTTCACGGTTCTCGCGCAGGCGTAGAACTCGACCGCGACTGACTGCGAGTGGAAGGGCGGAAGATAACCGTGGTAGCCGTGACGATACCGCCGCCGCATTGGCGTCTCCCGCCATACGGGGTCGTCGACCAGACGGTAACGCAAGGTGAGATTCGCCAGCTCCTCGCCCGGAACGGGAGGGGCCAGAATCCGCACCTCGTGTTCGCGGCCGGCAGGGATGCAAAATCCTTGCTTGATTCCCAGAAGGTCCGGTCTTGCCGAATCCAGGCCGCAGGCTATGGCAGCGGGAAGCGACTCTGGGCTTTCCCAGGAGTCGCCGTCACAGGCGGTCACAGCATACTCGTACAACCCGGGCTCCGGGGGACGATCCACGAAAGCGCAACCTCGGTTGCGGACGCCGTCGGGGGACGGCACGAGTTGAGGACTGATCCTCTGGAAAGACTCGTCTCCGGCTCTGCGACGGTAGACGTGATACCCGGCTACCGACTCACTCCCTTCCCAATGAATTCGCACGCTCTGCCCCTCAAGCAACACGCGGAGCTCACGAGGGGGAACGGCGGGCAGCAGATCCTCGGCTTGGCCGAGAGTTTCCCAGTAGCACGGCACAGCTTTCAGATTCATCAGCGCCAGCACACCCCATTCGCACTGGGTCGTGAGCTTGCGAGCCTGCGAATGAAGCACCTCGGAGAACCGGGCTGCCACGATCATCTCGTAAGCTGCGACGGCGTATCCGATGGCTTGGTCCCGTTTGCCCTCCTCCTTCGCTGCCCGCGCCAGGGAAAGCTGTTCTGCCACCGGTCCCGGTTCAGCGAGAGCGACCGTCACGCGATCCAAGGCCAGCACCACGTCGAGGGTGCTCAGGAGGAACTCATACCTCTCAGAGCGCTCTCCCAGGGAGCCTTCCTCTTTCCCGCGATAAGATTGAGCGGCAAGATCGCGGACCGCTCGTAACTGATCCGTGCGAGAAGCATGGTCGGCTCGATGGGTCAGGTGGTGCAGCGGCAGCATTACCTGATCCACGGCCACCCAGGTTTCCGGTGGAGTGTCGGTCGCCAGGAGGTCTGTCCGGATTGAAAAGACCTCCTCATCGATATCGCAGAGCGTCTGCATTTCCGAGCGGGACACGGCTTCCGACGAGACGCCGGCAGAATCCGCAACTGCCGTAAGCCTGGCGGCGATTCCCTCAAAGCTGGTGGCAGCCTCGGCCAGGTTATTCGCTGCAAAGAACTCCTTGGCCTTGTCCGCTGCACGGCGAACCAGCTCGACGGCTTCTCTGTCTGCCTCATGGGCCCAATGCGGGTTGGGCCCTCCCCAGCAGAATCTCGATTCGCACTCCCATCCGGCCTTGATTCCCGTCCACCTTCCCCCAAGTCGCTGCAATTCGCCCAACACAATCTCCATCGGTTGCTGTTGGTCGGCCCCGAACATACGCCTCGCGCAGTCGCCGTAGTATTGGTCCGGTGTGAGGGTCGGGTCCCAGGCGAAGCGCGCCAGGTAGCCCAGTTCTTCCTCGAAGTCACGAGTACGCCAGTGCAGGGCGACAACGCCCTGACATTGTTTCGCCAGGGCGTCGGGCAGCAGGTTCCCAAGCGCCTCTACATTGGCTTGCCGGGTCCACATCTCCTCGCTGTCAGTTTCGAGCCAGGGCTGCGCCCACCGCTGTCGCTGGGGAGGCAGTCGCCTCCACGCTTCACTGACAGTCCGCTCAAAAGTCGGATCAGTGTTGTCATGACAGGTAAAGATCACGTCGTCGGGTAGCAAAGCGTGCAAACCTTGCGCATAATCCGCAAACCGCATCCATCGGTCGCCGCCCCAACCCGCCACGACCAAGCGGACGCAGGGGAACTCCTCCTGCAAGACCTTGTGCGCCAGCAACGCGAATTCCGTGAGATGAACTCCAGCATAAAGTCGACGGTTGCCTGTCAGGTACTCGAAAGCGCCCCGGCGCTGTTCAATCAGTTCACGCGCGGCCTCGCTGGCGGGCGGGTCTTCCCCCAGCAATCCCTGTCCCTCACACTGCCACAGGACGAAGTAAGCAAGGTCGGGATAGCGTCGCAGGAACTGACGCAACCGCTCCTCGAACCCATGGCGCACTTCCGGGTTAGTGGGATCCACACGAGTCGGCGCCTCGAAACCTACGGCGGCCCATACGCCTCGCAGTCGCCCGTACCGGAGGGCCTCACGCAGAATCTCCTGCATCCTGAACGCCTGATCGCACGGATCGGAAGTGTCATCCACCGGCGGAGCGCCACAAACTTCCTGGTCAAAGTAGACCTCGGTTCCGAAGGCAAACTCGGAGGTGCGCCGGGGTCGAATGCCGAAGGCTGGAGTCAGGCTGGAGTGCGGCCGTCCCTGGGCCAGAATCGCCCCGTTCCTCTCGTAGCCCGCGCACGGCTCGCAATCGTAGTTGTGAAGCATGAACAGGTTGCACTGCATCCTCGCCATCTGGTCGAGGTAGAACCGCCAGTCCTGTTCCCCCCAGCCACCCGCGCCGATCAGCAGATTGCCGTGCAGGTTACTGCCGCGCACGGAGAAGACTGGGGCGCACGAGAGGTTGAGATCCTCGGGAAGGACAGGATCGATTTTGCCGTCCGGGAAAGTATCTCCGCCGAGGTAGAACCCCACTCCAAGTTGCTGAAGTAACGCGTAAACCCCGTGGAGGGTTCCAAGCGGAGTCGCCCCGACGAGAGCCAAAGTTCTCCCGGTAACCTTCAGGGCAAAGCGTTGATCCTGGGAGCGATCGAGATGGCGCGGCGGAGTCGGGTGGCCGCTGTTGAGGACAATCGAGACGCCTGACTTCGGGGGGTGGTCAACGAGTGGCGAGACGATTCCCGAGAGCTGGTACAAGTAGCTCGACAACTCGCGGGCGGCGAGGTCCATGATCGAGCAGGCGTTTTGGGGGAAGGTGATTCTTGCTCCGCGGAGAGAGATCATAGAGAGAACTCCATGCCGCTGGCCCGGGCGGCGCCAACTTCCAGTAGAATAAAGCTCCAGCTTTGTCTCCGTGTAGGATAAAGCTCCAGCTTTGTCCTCTCCCAACAGGACAAAGCTGGAGCTTTATCCTACTGGAAGACATCGGGGGCAGCAGCCCGGCAACCGGGTAGTTTCTGAGCAGACACTCTGAGGTCCCCTGCCCAGCGGCGACTAACGGAACCAACCCTCCCCCGGTTTGGCGTATTCCCTGGCGACTTCCTCGTTTAACTCGACCCCGAAGCCCGGGCGATCGGTCATGGTCACCCGGCCCTCCTGGAGGAGGGGATCGCCGGCGATCAAATCGTCCCAGAACGGCACGTCCTGCCCATGAAACTCCAGGGCGGTGAAGTTCGCTGAGGCTGCGCAAACGTGGGCCGAAGCCATCAGTCCCAGAGGACTGGCGATGCAGTGAGGAGCCAGCCCGATGCCGTAAAGGTTCGCCAGGTCCGCGATGCGTCGGGCTTCCAGGAGTCCGCCGCATTTCTGAACGTCGGGAGCCACGAGATCAACGGCCTGACTCTCCAGCAGAGGCTGGAAAGCGTGGCACTGCACGAGGTTCTCTCCGGTCAGAAGAGGAACCCCGCAGGCCCTCTTCACGGCCGCAGTTTGTCGCCAGTTGTCCGGTGGGCATGGATCTTCAAGCCAGAAGACATTGAATGGCTCTATCGCGCGTCCGATCTTGATTGCGTCGCTGGGACGGAACCTCCAATGGCAATCGAAGGCCAGGTCGATGGCCGGCCCGACTGCTTCCCGGGTGACCCGAACGACCTCAACCATGCGGTCGATCTCAACGTTGTTGAGGGGACGATGCATCTCTTCGCCGGTGAGAAGGACGATGGAATCGAGGTCGAACTTCAGGGCGGTGAATCCTTTGGCGACGACCTCCCTCGCACGTCGCGAATAGGCTTCAGGTTCATAGTTGCCGGGTTGCTCGAAAGAGCTGCCCAGTGGCTGAAGCCACTTCGGCTCTCGAGGCACAAGCATGGGAGTCCAACTCTCGACGTTACCGCCGGCATGGCAGTCCGCGTAAATCCTTACCTCGTCTCGCAGCTTGCCTCCCAGCAACTGATAGACCGGGCAGCCATAATGCTTCCCGACGAGATCGTGCAGGGCCGCTTCGATTCCGCTGATCGCATTCCAGACAATTCCGGCGGTGGAGCCGGCTCCGCTCGCCTTGCGGGCCAGGTGTCGCGCCAGCCGGTCAATCTCCCGAGGGTCTTTGCCAAGCAAGAGAGGGATCATCTCATGCAGGATTGCAGTCAGCCCAGGGGCAAAAAAAGACTCACCGGTTCCGTACAGGCCGTCACGGTCAGCCTCGACGCGGATGAAGGTGTAGTCGTAGTTTGCCTCTACGACCGCAGTGGTGATTCGAGTGATCTTCATGTTTCGCAGAGAGAGTTGCCCAAGACAACGAGCTCAGATAGGTTGATGAACGCGGCAATTCTAAACGAGTCAGGGCGATGTGTCAAATCGGTGGCGAACGACAACCGAAAATGCTATACTACCCCACCTGATCACCAAATCCTCTTGAGGCACAGCCGGACCGCAACCCGTGTCCGATTCCCTGAGACTTCGGCAGTCAGAAGGCGGCTGCCTCGCGAGGTTCGGTCATGGAGGTCCATCATGCGAGTACGCCAGCTTTCTGTCTTTCTGGAAAACAAAGTGGGACGGTTGTTCGAGTTGACACGCGCCCTCGGCGAGGGCGATATCAACATCAGAAGCATGTGTGTTATTGACAATGCCGACTTTGGCGTAGTGCGGATGGTTGTCGATCTGCCCCATTCCGCGCGTCGTTACCTCGAGGATCGAGGGTTCATGGTGAACGAGTGCGACGTGATCGCGATCGAAGTGCCCGATGCTCCAGGGGGGATGGCCCACGTTATGCACAGATTCCTGCAGGCCGAAGTGAACGTCGAGTACACGTACCCTTTGCTGGAGAAATGCAACGGCAACGCTGTCTTCATATTCCGCATACAGGATGTCGAAAGCGCCATCACGGTCCTGACGGACCAGGGCATCCGACTATTAAGTCAGGACGAGATCACGGACCTGAGCAGGGAGTAGGAGAAGAGAGTGCTCGCGATTCCACTGACGCGAAGATCCCACGCAACCGTAGTCGTCGCCGCGTGCTTGGCTGTCATGCTGCCCCAGACTTGTCCGGCAAGAGACACCGTGGCAAAGCCCTATCTCCTCCAGGGACCCAGATCCGTCACCGACGGCTGGGTGAGCCTTACCGGCGCTTCATTCACGACAACGGAGTTGCGGAACAACGGCACGGCCTGGGTAGATTATCATCGCTGCCTGCTTCGCTTTGATCTTCGAGCACTTGATCCGTCCCGTTTCGGGCGGATCGAGAAGGCGACCCTTCGCCTGACAGCGACTCAGGCCGAGAACCCGTCGAAGAAGCCGACCACCGTGGCCGCGTCCGTATGTCCCTGGACGGACCACGCGACTTGGGAGAAGCCCAACGGGAAGGACCTTTGGCCGCAGCAGAAGAACTACCCCCACCTCGACTACGCGATGAGGACCGAAGGCGCTCAGACCCAGGTGATCGAGAAAGCCGGTCTCGTCGAGTTTGATGTTACGGACCTCGTGGACCGTTGGCTTTATCAGGGCTTGCCCAATGACGGATTCCTGATCCGCACCGGCGACATCATCTGGGGCAAACCGGACGCGGGAACGTGGGCGCTGGCCTTCGCCTCCTCGGAATCCCAACGGGGCAAGGGGCCAGCTCTCGTGGTCGAAATGAGCGGCAAGCCCCCGACCCCTGAAACGATCACGCAACGCACCTTGCGCTGGTATCCGTCGCCGCTGTTGCCGCCCGTGCGAGATCCTTACGTCTTCCTGTGGTATTTCGGCGAGCCACCGCGCTTCCCGGGCGCCGTCACCAACGCCGGCGGCGTTCCACCGGAAGCGATGCAGCGAGGTCAGTTGCCGCTCGGATGGTTCTATGGGCCCCAGGACCCGTGGCTGAAGAGCGAGCAGGCGTTCGTGGACTACTACGCGAACGCGGCGCGAAGCGGGCAGCCGGGCATCATGGTGGACGAGTGGCAAGTGCCGAGCGCGGGAGAACCTTCGCTCGACCCGAAGAACCCCTATGGCATCACGGGATCGATCAAAGGAATCCTCCAGGCGAAGCAAGTCAACCCGGCTTTCTACATCCTTGTCGCCTGGCGTGGCGAGGACAACATCGAACCGGCGACACGCCAGGGCCAGCCTGACCTGCTCGCCATCGAAGCCTATTCTCACGTTCACCGCCAGTTCCCGCGAGAGTGGGGAACCCTCGGCCGTCTGGACGGAACCAAACTCCGCATTGACACGGCTCGGAGGCTGGGCATGATCGAACGGACCATCCCGTGGCTCGGGATGATCTTGGCCCCTGCCAACTACCACGAGGGGGATCGTCTGACGAGCGAGGAGATCGAAAGACAGGTGGCGGAACTTCGGGCTTATGCTCCGGAGATGCCGGGGGTCGCGTTCTATGAGAATGGCGACGCGGCTTTGGCGGAGGCCTGTGACCGCATCGCCCGCAAGCACTTCATCGATCCCGCGCCGGAGGTCTCGATCGTAGAGCCGGTGTTCCAGTCCTCGCTTGTGACTCCTCATGTCACCGTGAGAGTCGAGGCGAAACCCAAAGGCGGCCGCCGGGTGGCGCGGTATCGCTGGTTCATTGACAACCGACTGGTCGCAGAATCCACACCGCCGCAGTTCGTCTGGGACCTGCGAGGCGAAACACCCGGTTATCACTTCGTCACCGTCCACGCGGTAGACGACGGATTCAACCGCGCCGCCGCACAGGTTCTGGTCAAGATACAGCAGACTCCGACGCGTTCGCGCCCCGGCTGAACGGGCGGTTGGTCGATAAGAGAAGAAGGGAGAGGACCTTGCACACAAACAAACCTGAGTTGGAGAACCGAACCGTGCGTATCATGCAGGCGGTTACCTTGTTGCTCTTCACGGCACTTGCAGTCCGGGCATGGGCAGACCGGCCTGTCGTGCAGGCAACGCGAGCACAGCAACCGCCGACGATTGACGGAAAGCTCGACGACGCGTGTTGGAGCAACGCTCAGCCAGTAACGGAGTTCCTCGTGAACAATGGGAACAAGCCGGCGGCCTTCTCGTCCCGCGCGAGGGTGATCTACGATGACGAGGCGCTCTACATCGCGGTGAGATGCGAGGAGCCAGAGGTGAAGAACCTGCAGACTCGCCCCTTGCCGCGGGACCACTCGGACGTGTTCCGCACCGACTGCATCGAGATCATGCTCGACCCCGGACGCAGCCAGAGCGATTACTACCATCTCGGCGTTAACGCCTCCGGGTCCGTCGCAGATCGTGCCTGCACCCAGGGCGGACATATCGGCGATATGAGTTGGGACGCCGAGGTGACGGCAGCGTCTTTCGTCGGCGACACCTACTGGTCGTGCGAGGTGGCGATTCCGTTCTTCGGTCTGGGGCTTTCCTCTAAGGTCGGGGCCACCTGGGGCCTCAATATCTGCCGTGAGAAGAAACAGCCTGCGGAGGACAGCTCAATAGCCGAGCAGGGAGCGTTCAACATTGCCTCGCGATTTGCTGAGCTGCGCGGCATCGAGGCCGACCTGTCGCGCTACTGCCATCAGTTGGGACCGGTGAAGACGCAGCAGGTTCTGAAGGACGGCAAGCTGGAAGTCTCGCTGGTGGTGCCCCTGCTCAATGGAACCGGCAAGGACGCGCAGGTCTTGCTGGACGGTTGGCTGGTGAGTCCAACAGGCAAGGTCACCGTCGCTAAAACGATGGTTACTCCTCCGAGGGACAAAGAGCTCCCTGTTACCCTCGGTCCCTTCAGGCTGGAGGAACAGGGCGACTACACTTGTCACGTGCGAGTCGCCGATCCAATCACCAAGAAGCCCCTTGCCGTGCGGAAGTCCATCCTCCCCGTCCGGTACGTCCCTGTCACGATCGACCTGATCGAACCGTGGTATCGCGACTCCATCTTCGCTACGCAGCAAATCAAAAAAGTCGTGTTGGAGGTCGGGGTGAACATGAGCGCCGCGGAGCTTCAGGGAACCTCCCTCGCCGTGAGAATCTCCGAGACAGGTTCCTCGAAGGCCATTGCCCGAAATCTGGTCACGTCCGTGAAACCGAAGAACCGGCTGACTTTCGACGCTGTCGTTTTGCCTGAAGCAAGAATGGACCTCGTGGCGTCACTCAAAGACAGGGCCGGGAAGATCGTGGCCGAAACTTCGCATCCCCTTCGCAAGCTCCCTCGCCAAACCGGTGAGGTGTGGCTCGGCAAGGACCTGAACTGGCACGTGGACGGCAAGCCTTTCTTCCTCAACGGCGCCTGGAACTACCCGGAAGACTTCGTGCCCGACTACAACGCGTTCTCGCAAGAGAAACCAGGGGACGTGAAGTTGCTCGACACCAGCATCATGAACGAGGTCTATTACAAGGTGAAGAGCTTGCGCGCTGAGAGCCTGAGCGAGGAAGACGCCGAGTTCTGCCGAGACTATGCCCGCAACGCCCGTAAGAACCCAAAGCTCTTCGGCTACTACGTCAGCGATGAACCGGAAGGAAACAACTTCAAGGCGAAAGTGCTGGAGCAGATATACCAGGTCTTCGCCGACGAGGATCCCTACCATCCCGTGATTATCAGCAACGACTCCATGGAAGGGATGCACGCCTACGCCCGGTGCGCCGACATCAACGGACTCCA
>JACQGJ010000141.1 GCA_016199605.1 Armatimonadota bacterium
CAAGGCGTAATACTCGCCGAGGCCGGAGGTGAAGCGTTTCTTCGCATAGTCCGGTGAGGCGAGGAGCGCCAAGATCGTCGCGACAAGGATGAGGATCTTGAAAATCATCGCGAAGTCATCGATACGAAGGCAGTCTGCGAGCCACTTGGGATAATTGGGCGATCCGGACATCAGTCCCATGTTTCCCAGCACTGCCACGCACGCCGCCAAGGCTGCCAGCAGTCCGACCAAGGCGACACCGACAAGGACGTGCTTCTTCTCACGCGGAACCACGAGGTCCAGGACGAGCAGCAGCAGACCCAGAGCACATAGAAGTATCTCGGGAGCAAGCGGTCCCCAGGGGGAGGCGTATTGACCAAGTGTCAGATTGTCCATTAGCTAACCTTGCAGTCCGGAATTCAGAACAGACCCATGACGTCGCGCACCAGATGGTTCATCGCCGTGTTGACCGGGTCCAGGACCGGGGCCGGATAAATCCCCAGGATGAAGATAAGGAGCATGAGGGGCGCGAGGCACCATTTCTCGACAGCATTCATGTCGAGGAGGTCTTTGTACCGTTCGTTGAGCGGCCCCAGCAGAATCCGCTGCAGCATCCAGAGGAAGTAGGCAGCGGTCACCACGATACCGATCACTGACAGCGCCGTCCCAAGCTTGAAGATCGCAAAGGAACCCAACAAGGCGAGGAACTCGCCAACAAAACCGCTAAGCCCCGGCAGCCCCAACGAGGCCAACGAGATATAGACCAGCATCGCTCCATAGACCGGTACTCTTTTCCAGAGCCCTCCGAAGCCATCGATATTGCGGTGATGCGTCCGTTCGTAAAGGACGCCGACGAGAAGGAAGAGCGCTCCGGTGATCAGCCCGTGGTTGACCATCTGGAGAGTCGCCCCGTTCAAGGCGGTCACTTTTGCATTGATGAGAATCTCCCTCGTGGCTTGCGAGTCAGGAACGATCGGGGCCGCGGCTGCCGCGATGCCCAGCATCACGAATCCCATGTGCCCCACGCTGGAATAGGCGACGAGTTTCTTCAGGTCGCTTTGCGCCATCGCTACCATCGAGCCGTAGATGATGGCGATGATACCGACCAGAGCGATGACCCAGGCGAACTCTGCTGACTGCAGGGGAAACAAAGCGAGGTTGAAGCGAACCAGACCGTAGGTCCCCATTTTCAACAGCACACCTGCCAGGATCACGCTTCCGGCGGTAGGCGCTTCCACGTGGGCATCCGGCAACCACGTGTGGAAGGGGAAGGCGGGAACTTTGATCGCAAAAGCCAGATAAAAAGCCCAGAAAGAAAGGGTTGCCGCCAGGCCGAGTAGCGGCTTGGCGTGTTGGGCCGCAATCAGAGTCAGGATGTCGAAGGTGTGTTTGCCGGTGACTGGATCGGTGTAGTTGAAGTAGAGGGCAAGGATCGCCAGCAACATTGCCACGCTTCCCACCAAAGTGTAGAGAAAGAATTTAATGGCGGCGTATTCACGCCGGGGTCCTCCCCAGATACCGATCAGGAAGTACATGGGAACCAGGCTGATTTCCCAAAACGTGTAGAAGAGAAAGAAGTCGAGAGCGCAGAAGGTTCCCATCATCCCCGTTTCGAGCAGCAGGAAGAAGGCGAAGTATTCTTTGGGGCGTTCGTTGATGATCCAGGAGTAGAGCACGGATATGAAAGTGAGCAGGCCGGTGAGAGCGATGAGCGGCATACTCAGTCCATCGACTCCCAGGTGATAGCTGACACCGATCGAGGGAATCCACGGCGCCGATACGTCGAACTGCATTCCCGTTGCGGTGCTGTCGAAGCCCGTAAAAAGCGCCACGCAAAGGACAAGCACGACGAAGGAAACGATCGTTGCGAGCCACTTGACAGGATTCGCCTTGTCTTTCGGCAAGAACAGAATGGCGATGGCCCCAAAGAGCGGGAGAAAGATGATCAGAGTCAGCAACCACTGACTAAACGTCGAGCTTTGCATTCGTAGAATTGCCCCCTTGCAGTGAATGGGAGAGGATCAGAGACGCTCTTCTATTTTGCGGCATACAGTTGCCAGACAACCAGGACCACGACGCCGAGGTATACCACCAAGAGGTATCCCTGGACCAGTCCGGTTTGCAGGTATCGGCCGGTCACGCCGATCTTTCGTGTCACGATTCCAACCAGATTCACCATGCCGTCGACAATGTAGAGGTCGAACAACTGGTGCAGACGCGAGAAGATGATGGTGAGAATTCCAACGAGGTTCACTGCGCCGTCGATGACCTTCTGATCGAACCGGGAAAGCGTCCGAGTGATCCAGAGCAGCGGTTGGATCACAATCTTGTCGTAAACCTCATCGAAGTACCACTTGTTTTCGAGGAAGGTGTAAAGCTTGCCCAGCCTCAAAAGCGGATCGTCTTCGGGTCTCGCTAACGGTTTCTTGCCGTAGAGCGACCACCCCAAACCAATCCCCGCGCCGGCAACGAAGAGGGAAACGAGCGCGACCGGGACGCTGAAAGGCGCGGGCGCTTCCTCGCCAAAGTGAACGAAGTGGTGAAAAGAGTGGCCGGTCGCTCCGACCAACCCGATAAGAGCAGAGAACAGCGCAAGTACCATCAGCGGCACGGTCATCACGGCGGGACTTTCGTGGGCATGGATGTGAGTGTCACGTTGCTGTCCCGCAAAAACCAGGCACATCTGCCGGGTCATGTAGAAGGCGGTGAGAAAGGCCGCCGCCGCTCCCAGGAGAAATATCGGGAAATTGTGCATCATGGCATGGTGAAGGATTTCGTCTTTGCTCCAGAAGCCGGCAAACGGAGGCACCCCAGCCAGGGCGAGGTAGCCAATGAAGTAGGTAGCGAAGGTGTACGGCATCACCTTCTTCAACCCACCCATCTTCATCATGTCCTGCTCATGGTGAAAACCATGGATAACGCTTCCCGAGCCGAGGAACAGGAGGGCTTTGAAAAAAGCGTGGGTCATGAGATGAAAGACCCCTGCGGTGTAGCCGCCGACACCGAGACCTAACATCATGAACCCAAGCTGACTGATGGTCGAGTAAGCCAGGACGCGCTTGATATCGTTTTGCGCAACGGCGATTGTCGCAGCCATGAACGCGGTGATTACGCCAATCCAGGCAACAACCTGTAAAGCGATAGAGTGCTCTCCGCCTGCCTCAAACAGAGCATAGCTCCGGGCGACGAGGTAGACACCGGCGGCGACCATGGTCGCCGCATGGATCAACGCGCTCACAGGTGTCGGACCTTCCATCGCATCAGGCAGCCAGACGTGGAGAGGGAACTGGGCAGACTTCCCGACGGCTCCGAAGAAAATCAGGAGGGCGGCAATCGTGAACACGATCTCGTGGGGATGCTCCCGGGCCGCGCTGAAGATCGGCTCAAAGCTGACGGACCCTGTTTTGGAGTACAAAAGGAAGATCCCGAGAGCCAGGCCGCAGTCACCAGTGCGGGTCACAAGGAAGGCCTTCTTCGCGGCCCGCATCGCTGAGGGCTTCTCAAACCAGAACCCGATCAGCAGGTAGGAGCAAAGTCCCACCCCTTCCCAGCCGGCATACAGCATTACGAAGTTGTTGGCGAGGACCAACAGCAGCATGGCGCAGGCAAACAAGGACAGGTAGGCGAAAAACCGGTGATATCCGGGGTCGCCTTCCATGTATCCTGACGAGTAGATGAAGATCAGGCTGCCAATGAAAGTCACAACCATGAGCATGACGGCGGTGAGAGAGTCGACCTGATAACCGAGGTCAATCCGGGCGTTGCCGAGGGTGATCCAGTGGAAGTTATGTGAAATGGGTTGCGCTCCCCGGGCCATGACAAGAAAGCAGGGGAACGCGAGGAGGAACGCCCCCGCCATCCCGCCAATCGCCACGTAGGCCGAAGCGTTGCGGAGTCGGTGGCCGCAGAAGACGATAATGAGAAAGGCGATAAAGGGAACGACTGGAATCAACCAGGCATACTCGAGCAGGCCTGAAGACATGGACTCACCACTTCATGAGGTTAACTTCGTCGACGTTGATCTTGTTCATGTTCCGATACAGGTTGATCACGAGCGCCAGCCCGATGGCAACTTCCGCAGCAGCCACAGTGATGATAAACACGGCGAATACCTGCCCGGTGACCCGGGCGGGGGTCACGTACCGCGCGAAGGCGATCATGTTGATGTTCACTGCGTTCAGCATCAACTCGACGCACATCAGCACTCCGACCGCGTTTCGACGGGCGACAACACCGTAGATCCCAATCGCAAACAGTGCCGCAGAAAGAAGGACGTAATGATTTACCGTTATCACAGCCGTGACTCCCGATTTTCAGCCCTTAACCATCGTCTGCCAACCATATCTATTGGTCCTTTTCTCGTGCGATCACGATGGCGCCAACCATGGCAACTAACAGGAGGAGCGAAGCGATCTCGAAGGGCAAGACGTAGCTTCCATTCCCAAGCAAGCTCTCTGCAATGGTCGTGATGCGGGGAGCAATTGTAGGTTCTCCGTGCACGCCAAAGAGATTCCCTGCGCTCCCAAAGGTGATCGCCCCCACAAGAGCAAAAAAGCTCACCCCTGCGACGACGCCCAAGGGAGAGAGGGTGTTGTTCTGTTTGAGGCGCACGCCGAGGACCTTCTGCGTGAGCATGATCGCAAACAGGATCAAGACGGTGATAGCGCCAACGTAAATCAGGACCTGAACGCCGGCGATGAATTCAGCATAGAGCAGCACGAAGAGCCCTGCAACCCCCAGGAAGGCCATTATCAGGAAGAAAGCGCAATGAACAATGTTGCGCAACGTGACGACCATCAGAGCGGAACCCAGTACGAGGACCGCCAGGGCATAGAAGGTGAATTGTTCCCAGAAACCGTTCATGGCACCCGCCGCGTTGTAAGGACTACAAAAAGGCCGATGATCGCCACGTTAACGAGAGCCAGAGGAATCAGGAGTTTCCACCCGAACTCCATCAATTGGTCGACTCGCACTCTCGGGTAAGTTGCCCTGATCCACATGAGCACGAACATCAAAGCGCAAGACTTGAGGAAAAACCACCCCACTGTCCACCATCCGTAATTCAGGAAACTGCCGAAGGGGCTCGTCCAACCGCCAAAGAAGAGCGTTGTCGCAAGGGCGCACACCGTAAAGGAGGCGGCGAACTCCGCCAGAAAAAAGAAGGCGAACTTCATTCCGCTGTATTCCACGTTGAAGCCCGAAACCAACTCCGACTCGCCTTCCGGGAGGTCGAAGGGAACGTGGTTCACCTCGGCCATGGAGGCGACGAGGAAGATGACGAATCCCACAATCGGCAAGGACTGGAAAACGAACCAGTGGCGGATACCCCCGGATTGCGCCAGCACGATCTCCTGCGTACTCAGGGAACCCGCCAGCATGACGGGTCCCAGGATCGCCAGGGCCTGAGGCACCTCGTAGCTAATCAGTTGCGCTGCGGATCGCATCCCGCCGAGCAGAGAATACTTGTTGTCCGAGGCCCAACCTGCCAGGATAATGCCAATCACGTTCACGGAGCTAATGGCAATGATGTAGAGAATGCCGATGTTCAGATCTTTGGCAACGAAGTGCTTCCCCTCCCCGAAAGGGATCACCACGTAAACCATGTAAGCCGGAACGAAAACCATGATCGGTGCTATCGTGAAGATCCACCTGTCTGCCCTGGTCGGGATGATATCTTCCTTGATGCAAAGTTTGAGGGCATCGGCGGCAGTCTGAGCCCAGCCTTTCCAGCCGGTGCGAGTCGGCCCCAGACGCGCCTGGATCTTTCCCAGCAGCTTCCGCAGGAAGTAAACAATCGCCAGCACGCTGAGCAAAACAAACACCAGCAGGATGACAGCCACGAAAAGGGCCACCAGCCAGTCTACCGCAGACTGCGGCAGGTGCAGGAGTCCAACGATGAATTGTGCGATGCGTGTCAGAGTCACGGTGTGCTGAAAACCTCGATTATCGATCCACTTCGCCCATCACAACGTCCATGCTGCCCAGGATCGCCACTGCGTCGGCAATCTTCCATCCCGGCATGACGTCCCTGCAAGGAGAGAGATTCACGAAGGCGGGACCGCGTATCTTCTGCCGATACGGCATGTCCGTGCCGTCGCTCACCATGTAAACCCCCAGCTCACCCCGAGGACTCTCCACGCAGGTATAGATCTCACCGGGAGGCGGCTTCACAGTCTTGGGCATTTTGGCCTTGACCGGGCCCTCGGGGAACTTGGCCAGGCATTGTTTCAGGATCTTGAGGCTCTCACGCATTTCGGCAACTCGAACCAGATACCGGTCCAGGCAGTCACCGGTCTCCAGGGTGGGAACCTCGAAGTCTAATTGGTCGTAAACCTGATAGGGTCTTTCCTTGCGAAGATCCCACTTCACCCCCGAGGCTCGCAGCATAGGCCCGCTCAAGGACCAGTCAAGAGCCTGCTCCGCGGTGATCACTCCTATGTTTCGAGTTCTCAAGATGAAGATCTCGTTCCCTGTCAGCAGTTGGTCAATCTCATCGATCATCGGCCCCTGGTAATCGAGATACCGGTCCAACTCCTCAAGCCATCCGGGTGGAGCGTCTCCGGTCACACCCCCGGGGTAAATGTAGCTGTAGGTCAACCGCACGCCGCAGATTGCCTCGTAAAGATCGAGAATCTTTTCCCGATCGCGGAAGCAATACAGGAACGGTGTGTTCGCCCCAAGATCGAGACCGTAGGTTCCCACGAAAACGAGGTGGCTGGCAATGCGGTTCAACTCACAAACTATCACGCGGAGGAACTGGGCTCGGGACGGCACTTCAAGTTCCAGCAGTTCCTCAACTGCCTGCGAATACACGAGATTGTTGCTCATGGAGGACAGGTAGTCCCAACGGTCGGTCAGGGGAACCCCGTTTGTGTAGGTCCTCATTTCCCCCATTTTCTCAAAAGAACGATGGAGGTAGCCAATGTCAGGTTCCGCGCCTACGATCCATTCCCCATCCAGGGTGAGGATCACCCGCAGCACACCGTGGGTGCTGGGATGCTGCGGTCCCATGTTGAGGGTG
>JACQGJ010000130.1 GCA_016199605.1 Armatimonadota bacterium
CTCGGAGTTGGTGACAACCAGGACCCGCTCGAAAGCTGTCTGAAGCAACTCCACCTGCCGGACGACCATGGGTTTGCCTTCGAGAGGCAGCAAGGCCTTGTCAGTGCCCATGCGCAACGACCTGCCACCGGCGAGAACCGCCGCGGTTGCAGCAATCCGCCCCCGGCCGTCGATTGTCTCATAGCTCACTCAGGTTGGCCACCATCTCTTGGAATTTCTCGACCACAAAAGGCATCTGGTCATTGGGAACCGCGGCGATGACTTCCACCTTCTTCTGACTACTCATTTTCGCGCGGCGACCGACTTCGGGCTTGCCTCCATGCATGTGGACGTTGAACTGGATTTTCCCAGTGACCGGCCCGGGGGTGTGCTTCACCTCGGAAATGCACCCGTAGGGATAAATCCTGACGTGAATCCCGAGGTATCCTCCGGCAAGATCCCCGGCGCGCAACACGAGCACCGAGTCGAGCGTCCCCACAAGCGCCACGGCCCCCTCCTCATTCTCGATGCTGAACAGGAGGCTTTGGGGGTCGACTTCGTGAGCTTGCAGTCCTCCCAGCATCAGATCGGACAAGGGAAAGGTAACGATCCCGTCCTTTTGCACGGCCGGATGGAGAGGCTGAGGCGACACCGGAGGCTGGGGTGGCACGACGACGGGAGGAGGCGCAAGGATTGGAGGAGCGACGGCGCGTGGAGAGTCGGGCGCTGGCTGTGCGCGCTTCAGCATTTCACCACAGGCTGGGCAGAACGCCTCCGTTGCGTACGCAGTGGCGCCGCACTTGGGACAAAGCACTTTTTGCATTCACTCCGCCTCCGTAACGATTGATAAAGCGAGTAGACTCACACCGAAGTTCCCCCGTCCAACAAAGGAGACCGCCCACCGGCCTCAACGGGCTACCATCCCCCCGTCCACATTCAGGTGCGCTCCCGTCACCCACGTGGACTCGTCTGACGCGAGGTAAACCGCCGCCTTGGCGATGTCCTCTTCAGTGCCAATGCGACCCAGCGGGTATTGCGCTCCATAGAGCTTGATCCCCTCCGCGGGATCGTCATAGCCCTCGACCACGTAATGCGTGAACTCCGTCAACACCAGAGCTGGGCTTAAGAGGTTGACTCGGATCCTGTCCTTCGCATGGTCCAGCGCCATCACTCGAGTCAGGTACACGAGCGCCCCTTTGGACGTGCAATAGGCGGCGGCTCCTTCTTTAACATGCTGGATCCTCATGGAGCCGATGTTAATGATGGAACCGCCACCAGCTTTCTGCATGACCGGGATCACGTGCCGCGAGCAAAGCAGCGGACCGGTCAGGTTCACCTTCAAGGCTGTCCACCACTCGTCCACCGCCAAAGCGGTCACATCGCCCACTGCTCCGCGGACCCCCGCGTTGTTGACGAGCACGTCGATCGTCCCATAGGCCTCCACGGAGGCGCTCACAAGCTCCTTGATCGATGCTTCCTCGGTCACATCCACCTGCACGCCCAGAGCGTCGCCTCCGTTTGACCGAAGCTCCGTCACAGCTTCCTGCACCTTCTGTAGGCGCCGCCCGCAAACAACCACGCGGGCCCCTTCTTCGGCAAATCCTCTCGCGATGCCTCGGCCAATGCCGGAGCCGGAGCCTGTCACTATCGCTACTTTGTTCTTGAGACGCATGGTCCTGAAGTTCCTTTGGTGGAAGGTCTGTTTTGAGCCAAGTGCTCAAGTTGATCGGGCGGTGTATACGCATGAAGCAGGAGACCCCGAAGTTTTCACACCCTCTATGGGAAGATCCAAAAGAGGGGAATCGCGGCCTTCGCGAGTATAAGTCGAATCACGTTCCCCTCGTACCTACGTATTTCTCTTCCTCACTAATCTCTAACAGCCGCTGCACCATGGACACCAACTCATGGGGATCAAACGGTTTTGGGAGGTAGCAATCAACGCCCCCGCTCCACCCTTTGGTGATACTGTCACCGTCAGATTCGATGGTCAGCATGACCACCGGAATGCCTCGTGTTTCGCCGGTGTTCCGAAGCTCCCATAGAACATCCCAGCCGTCCAGGCGAGGCATGTTTACGTCAAGGATGACAATGTCGGGGGCGCTCTTCCGCACACAATCGAGGCCCTGAAGTCCATCGTGCGCGAACTCCACCTCGATTCCCTCAATCTCAAGGTTCAACTTGACGAGTTGCACGACGGCGTAATCATCGTCCACAATCAAGGCACGCTTCTTCTTTGGGGTGTCGGGACTCATAGGCTTCAACTGTGCCACCGGGAAAGAACTGACCCTACCTCGGCAAACTGACCTTTCAAGGATTGGTACAACGAACCGTAGATCCGGTAGTAGTCACTGTAGATGCTGTGATGCCGCTGGTTGACTTCTGTCATGGAGACCGTCCGAATCGCTCTGTCACAAGCTTCTTCAATACTACCGTAGATCCCGGCTCCAACTCCGGCCAGCAGGGCGACGCCCAAGGCGGGACCTTCGTCGACGTTGATGGTGGAAAGAGGGATCCCATTCACGTCGGTCTGGATTTGACGCCACAGTTCGCTGCGTGCGCCGCCCCCCGAGGCCCGCACTTCCTCCAGCGGGACGTTCATCTCTTTGAGAATCTCCAGGGAATCCCGTAGTCCGTAAGCCACGCCTTCGAGAACGGATCGGGCAAGATGTCCCTTGTGATGACGCAGTGTCAACCCGAAGAACACGCCGCGCGCCTCGGGATCAGGATAAGGAGTCCGCTCACCCGTCAGGTAAGGCAGAAAGATCAGTCCCTCACTTCCGACGGGAGCGTGCTCCGCCTGGGCCGTGATGAACTCGTACGGGTCTCGTCCGATACGTCGGCTCAGGCCGGTCTCTTCGGAGCACAAAGTATCGCGAAACCATCGCAACGACCCTCCCGCCGATAGCATGACTCCCATCACATGCCACTTGTTGGGAACCGCATGACAGAAAGTGTGGACCCGCAGCTTGGGGTCGACCGTCGGTTGGTCAGAAAATGCGAACACAACCCCCGAAGTTCCCGTCGTGACGGAAATCACGCCGCGACGCACAATACCATTCCCCACCGCGCCCGCAGCCTGGTCCCCGCCACCCCCCACAACGGGGGTCCCCTCTCTCAGCCCGGTCTCCTGAGCGATCTGCTTTGTGATCTTACCCGAAATCACCGAAGATTCAAATACTCTCGGCAGATGATCCTCAGAAATCTGTATTTTATCCAGGACAACCTTCGACCACCGACGCTCGGGCACGTTAAGCAGGGAGGTCCCGGAGGCATCGGAAACCTCCGTGGCAAACTCACCCGTCAGCCTGAAGCGGATGTAGTCCTTCGGAAGCAGCATCATCACAGTCCGGTCGTAGATTTGTGGCTCCTTGTCCCGAACCCAGATGATCTTGGGCGCCGTGAATCCCGTGAGGACTGGGTTGCGCGTTTCTTCGACGACCGTTTCCTTCCCCACTGTGTCCGTGATCCAACTGCATTGCTCCGAGGTTCTCTGATCACACCACAGGATCGCGGGTCGCAGGACCTCGTGATTCCTGTCCAGCAAAACCAGACCGTGCATTTGCCCGGATAGCCCGATGCCGGCAATGGAGTCCGGGGAGACCTCGGCTTTGGCGAGGACTCCTCGAATCCCCTCCTTTGTGGCCTCCCACCAGTCGAGCGGGTCTTGTTCAGCCCACAAGGGCTGCGGCGTTGAGAGGGGGTACTCATGATTAACCGACGCAACCAGATTGCCGCTCTCGTCCACCAGGAGAGTTTTCGTTCCTGAAGTTCCGACGTCAATGCCCATCAAGTAAGCCATGGTTGCAGCTCCTTGGCAACTATTCACCTTGTTGGGAGGGAGTTGGACTCCCGACCCATATTCCCTTGTCGTAGCAGA
>JACQGJ010000143.1 GCA_016199605.1 Armatimonadota bacterium
CTACTGGTCACTCCCCATTCCCGTGATGAAGGTCATCGACGTGGCGGCGGACGATATCGTGTTCTACGACGGCGAGGGGTACGACAAGGTACGGAACTTCCTGAAGAAGCAGGGCGTGCGCCACATTCTACTTGCGGGCTATTGTCTCGATATGTGCGTCAAATCGACGACGTGCGGCTATGAAAACCTGTGCAAGGACTTCAACGTCTTCATCGTCGTCGACGCCACCCTCGCCACTTTCCCCGCCGCGTCCAAGCCCGCTTACGCCACGAACGCGGCCGCTTGCTTCGCGGCTTTGGATCATCTGATGACACAGGTGTCGTGGGTGAAGGTCAGTCCGAAGGAATCCGCGGGGAAGTAAGAGCCTCGTGTTATCGGTGTTCTCTTGATGTCTGGTCACGTTCAGAACAACCCTCCTGTAGGTCGAACTGGTAGCAGCGTGCTGACAATCGTCGCTGTGGCTGACATTCACGGTGACATAGAGGCGGTGCGGAAGGCTTCCGGTGTCTTGTCTGCTGCGGATGTCGTTTTGCTGGCTGGCGATCTCACCAACTTCGGGAATAAGCATGACGCAGCCCGAGTTGTCACTGAGGTGAGGAAGCACAACCCCGCTGTGCTTGCTATCGCTGGGAATTGCGATCTCCCTGAGGTCGACGGATATCTGATCAAGGAGGGAATCAACCTGGACGGCAATTGCGTCATTAAGGAAGGGATTGCGTTGGTAGCACTCGGATGGTCGCTTATCTATGTTGCCGAGCTTGGACAGCGCAGGCACAAGCGGTTTGTCGAGAAAGCTGCTGCCACAATTCCGCAGAGCGGGCCTGTAGTCCTGCTGACCCATCAGCCGCCCTTCGGCACGGCCACGGACCTGGTTCCGTCAGGTTCACACGTCGGCAGCCGATCCCTACGATCATTGATCGAAAGAACCCAACC
The DNA here is from genome assembly GCA_016199605.1 of Armatimonadota bacterium. Lineage (GTDB taxonomy): Bacteria > Armatimonadota > Abditibacteriia > CG2-30-59-28 > CG2-30-59-28 > JACQGJ01. Next base: position 934 of record JACQGJ010000143.1, read on the forward strand.
ACTGATCTGCTTCACAGGTCACATTCATGAAGGCAGGGGTGTGGACCAGATTGGGGTGACAAAGGTGATCAACCCGGGCCCGTTGAGTGCCGGTGGATACGCCTACGCGGAGGTATCCAACGGACAAGTTGAAGTGCTGGAAATCAGGGATGTGAAATAGGAGCCGGATGAGACGCCGAACAAAACCAGGAAGCAGACTATGGATCACTTTGGCCCTCGCGCCCGTGCTTAGCACGATCGACACGGGGCATGCAGCGCGTCCCTGGGCCAACCGCCTCTACCTCCTCCAATCCAATGACATGGATCCCACCACCCCGACGTCGCAGATGGATGGCCGGTGGAATCACTGGCTTGCAGTGGACTCGGTGGTGACTCATCTGGAAACGGGGATCGCCGTTGACTCAGCGGAGTTTGCGGGGCGCGGCCAAAGGATCGTCGTGAAGGAGAAGTCTCCCGTCACAGCGGTGCAGGTGAAGATGAAGCGCATTGGTCATCCTGGCGCGCTGCGTTGGGAGGTGGGAAGGGAGTGGGGGCGCGCCGATCTCGGCAGGGGCGTCGTGCCCTCCAGTCAGGTGAACCCGAACTACGAGCACTTCGTGACCCTCAAGCTGAAGCCCTGTCGGACTGACACCCTGTACCTGCGGCTCACCGCTGCCTCTGGCCATTGCCCCCAGGACTACTACGTCGTTTACTGCACCTGGAGGGAACCACATCCCGAGCCGGTTGAGATCAACGCCTACTACGGCCGCCGGAAACTCTCCATGCTTTACCGGATGGTCCGTCCCGATCCAAACGGTGAGGCGCTCGACGTGAAGGGGAAGCCCTTGCCTGAAGGCCCAAGCATGATGACGCGAATGCTGACGACCGAACCGGGGCCGGGCCGCCGCGAACTGCTGCCGGACGAGGAGGAACCTTACTCCTTTGTAGGCCGATTGGTGAAAGGCGAGGACCCGAGGCGCGAGGGACTCCCGTGGCCGGGTGTGCGACCAGAGCCGGGCGAGGTGGCACTGAAGCAGTCATGGCGGATCGAGGTGCGGGCACGGCGTAGTCCGCGGGTGGAAACTGCGGTGCGTGACTTGGAGTCATTCCTCCGGCAATGTATGAAGGTTCCGATGCGGGTAGTATGGAGGAAGGAAGAACGATCCCTGCACCCGTCGCCACGAACGATTACCTTGACCGAAAGCCCTGATCTCCCCGGCGGCCCGCGCCGACCGGCGGGATATCGCTTTGAAGCGCGGAAGGAAGTCGTTCACCTTCACGGTTTCGATGACCGAGGTGTGCTGCGCTCTGTCTGGTATCTCGAAGACTTGCTTATGTTGCGTGGAGGTCCGTTTCTGCGCCCCGACGTTCGAACGCGTGAGCCTCGTTTCTCACCTCGCGCGACCTGTGCTGCCTGGGGCGCGCAGGGGGAGATGGCTACCACGGCTCCAGTTTACACCGACGCGCACCTGTCACTCATCAGCCATTACGGTTACGATGCAGTCTGGCTGGTGTGGTATCCGGGGTCGGAGCGGATTGTGGATGAGCGGGAGAGCGGGAGAAAGGGGGCAGGGGTGGGTGAGACGAATCTCCCCACGAAGATCTCTCCTGGCCGCATACCTGAACCAACAAGCCACACGCCGTTTACGGCACGGCTCAACAACCTGATTGATCGGGCAGCGAAGTACGACCTGGACGTGGTCGTGCAATACTCGGGACGGCATCCGACCAACGAGGCGGAGAAGAAGCTGATCCAGAACGAAGCGCGGCGCTTTCTGCGCGACGTGCCGAAGTTGAAGACTGTCATCCTTCTTGATGAAGCCATGGGCGCGTCGTGGATCGGGCGGGAAGCGTGGCTTCAGGACGTGGACCTCGTATCCAAAGCCATGTTCGAAGAACGGCCTGAGCTTCAGATTCCCGTGTGGGTTTACAACCTGAACGCGGGCGGTCCCGATCACGCGCACGTCGATCCTCTGATGGAGCGCTTCTGCAAGCTGGACCGTCGCTGTGGCTTCATGCAAACCTTTGAGGCGTACTGGAGCCGCCGACGCGATGGCACACTCCAGCCCGTCTTCGACTACAGCCTCAGCCTGAAGGCCCCGTCGGAGGACTTCCGGTTGGAGGCAGACTACCTGCTCGAAGAGGCGAAGCGTGACGGCAAGCCGCCCCGGCCTCTGTGGGCGAAAACGGAGAGTCGCTTTGCCCAGGAATCCAACACGCAACCCGAGATTCCGTGTATGCAGAAATGGGCCGAACGGTTTCAGGCGTTGGGCGATTTCAACGCTCCCCCCCTCACGGCGGTGATGGGCAACTACTTCCATCAAGGCTTCTTCCCAACTCCCGTCACAGAGCTGTTTGGATGGTTGTCCTACACGAATCCGCCCCACACGGAGGAGCTTCTGCGGGCACTGGCACGGCGCGACTTTGGGCCGGGACAGGAAGACCTCGTGGTTTCGGCCTGGCAGGACTTCACTGACGCAATCTGGAACTATCCCTACTACTACGGCCTGACCTACACGATGAACACGGGGTTCGCGCAGCCGTTCTGGCTCGACCCGTCGGCGCCCAACCCGCGCCCGTGGCGACGCGGGTTCGTCAACTCGCTGCAGCCATTGAACCTGGAAGACTCCGGCTCCAGTGCCGGTTCGGGCGGCGAGAATCGCGCCAGGCTTCAGGAGCTTCAGAAGCAGTGGAGCGCTGGTCTTGGCAAACTGCGGAAGGCCGTCGATGCCGCTCCTTCGTCTGCGCGAGAGCGGGCGGAATCCAACTGGCGATGTGCTCAGTCGTTTGGTCACAAGGCAGAGGTCACCTTGCGCCTCGTACGGTGGTTCGACGCGCGAAATCGACTCTACAATCCTCACGATGCGGAGTCGGCAACGACGGCTGCGGAGGAACTCGAGAAGGCCGGTCGAGAGGAACTCGGGGAGGCGAAGGGCGCCTTGCCAATGTACCAGCGTGACAGCCGGCTCGGTTATCTGAACCATGGTCGCGGCTGCTTCACTCCCGACACGATTCTCTGGAAAATCGGGCTCCTCGAGAGGACCTTGAACGAGGAGTTGCCCAGGTTGCGCGAGGCCGCGCGAAACGTTCAAGCAGTCAGAGGAGAGTTGGAGAGGGCAACTCTCGAACGAGACTGGCAGGTGTTGACCGCAGGTAAGGCGAGGTCCGAGTGGATCAACGGCTCACTCAAACTGTCGTCGCCGGAAACCGCGAGCGGAATCATGCTTGCAGGTCGGCAGGCCCGCAAGCTCCCCTTGCGCATTTCCTTCACCGTGAGCACCGGGGTCATCGCGGGTGGCAGCACCTTCTGCATCATGCGCGTTCCCCCCAAGCCTGGGTTGAACGATGACGTACACCGAGGCCGCCTCACCTTCCTGGTTTTGAAGCCCGGCGAATGGTACTACAAGCTCAACCCGGCTCAGATCGCAGCCTCAGGCAAATGGAATGACCCGCCCACGTTGCAGCCGGGCGGCGCGCCGCATCGCTTTACGTTGTCCCTGACTCGGACTCAGGCGGTGTTGAGCATTGACGACAAGGAAGTTCTGCGCGGCCCGGTCAACCTTCCTGAAGAGGTGTATGCGTACTTGACCCCCGACGCTTACACCAACTACGATACCGGGATGTTGTATCTTTACATGATGAAAGTGGAGGAAGTCCCATAGCGGAAACCACTTCTCTGTATGCTGAACCTCGTCTCCGGCCCTGGACCTGGGTTGCCTGCGGACTGATGCTGCTCGCGACGGTGCTCAACTACATGGACCGTCAGGTGATGAGTGTCGTCGCTCCGGCCGTGCAAGAAGAGTTCCATCTGAGCAAGGAGCAGATGGGGTATATTTTCGCGTTCTTCTTCTGGTCCTACGCCTTGTTCCAGACGCCGGTCGGGTGGTGGCTCGACAAGGGGAGGACAGTGGTGGGGTACGCCGTTGCCGTCGCCGTGTGGTCGATTGCCGGTCTCCTGACGCCTTTGAGTCGCACCGTGCCGGCCCTAAAGGCTTGCCGAGTCTTACTGGGCGCGGCGGAAGCAGCCAACTGGCCGGCAGCCATGATCCTGGTGCGACGGATGTTTTCTCCGGAGGACCGCGCTTTAGCGAACGGGATCTTCACCAGCGGGTCAGGCCTTGGCGCAATGGTCACTCCTCCCCTCGTTGCGGTGATGTTGGCGCATTGGGGGTGGAGACCTCCCTTTCTGCTGCTCGGAGCACTCGGGTTTGTCTGGATCGCGCTGTGGGTGGCCGTCTTTTCCTGCTCACCTCTTAAGGTGTTCAAAGGACAAGCCCAACCGGGAGGGGATCGTCGGGCGACGGACTGGAAGGCAATCTTCTCCAGCCGCCTGTTCTACGCGCTGCTGGTCATTGCTCTGACCAACAACTCCTACTGGTATTTCATCGTCAACTGGCTACCCACCTATCTGGTAGACGAGCGAGGCTTCTCGTTCATCAAGATGGGGTTCGCGGCCGCAGTGCCTTTTCTGGGACAGGACGTGGGCAACTGGCTGGGCGGCTTCGTGACGCGGGTTGTCGCCGGCAAGCTGTCCGTTGAGTCCGGGCGCCGGGTGGCTATGACCCTCGGCGCAATCTGCGCCGCGATGATCTGGGCCGCCGCTCCGGCGCACAACGCAGCTTGGTGTCTGGCTATCCTTTTCTTCGGCACCATGGGGCAAGGGATGATCGGCTCGAACTACCTCGCCTACTGCCAGGACGTCTCCCCCGAGGATACAGGAGCGGTCGCCGGGTTGCTGGGGGGCGCGGGGGCCGTGGC